>CALXVD010000032.1 GCA_944391865.1 uncultured Clostridia bacterium | reverse complement strand
TACCTATCATAATGGAAGTTTAAAAGGTAAGGAGAGGAAAAAATGAATTCCTCTCCTTTTTTGATTAGAACAGCAAATTGTAATTTATCTGAGAAGTGAGAAGTGGGATGTGGGAAGTGTGAAATTAGGGTAAGCCTTACGTAGCCTAACCCTAAAAAGCACACCTCACACTTCGCACCTCTCACCTCACAAATACAAATTACAATTTATCCCACAAATTAATATTTTAACAAAACAACTATTGCTTATAAAAATCTTTTGTGATATAAAGAAAATATAATATAAAATATTGTTAATTTTATAAAATTAATAATATAATAAAAAAGAGGGGAGATATTAAAATATGGAAACAGTTGAACAAGTTAATGAAGATTTCAATGTAAAAAAACCTAAGAAAAAAGGGCTAATAATATCGCTTATAATTGTAGCTATTATAATTATTGCTTTATTATTAGTTTATTTTTTAGTATTTGCAAAACCACAATTTATATTTAACAGTGCAATTGACAAATTATTTGCAATAGAAGAAGAAACAAATGATTCTGTTAAAATTAATTCAAAAGTAAAGGTTTCAATGGAAACAGAGGATACTTCTATGCAAGAGCAACTTAGTGAATTAGAAAAATACACATTTAATTTAAATACTCAATTAGATATTAAAGAAAAAGATGCAGCATTTGGATTAGGTTTAGAATATGATAATGAGGAAGTTGTAAATGCAAATATATATTATAACAACGAACAACTATATGCATATTTAAACGGACTATTTGATAAATATATTCAAATAGATATGCCACAAGAAGCAAAAGATAGTTTAAAAACTGCATTTGAATCATTTGATATTTCAGATGAACAAAGAGAAAAAAATAAGAAAGCTATAGAGATAATTAGAGATGAATTAAAAAATCAAATAAAAGAAGAAGGAACTTTTGAAAAAGAAAAAGTTACAGTAGATTTAAACGATAAAAAAACAAAAGTTAATAAATCAATGCTTGTATTAACAGAAAAAGATTTATTAAATATTTTAGCAAATATGTGTGGCAATTTAGCTGATAATGATGAATTTATAGACTGCTTTGAAGAATCACCAAAAGATGCATTAAATCAAATATCAGACGAATTGAAAAATACAGAAACAGAGAGTAAAAATGAAGTAACAATATCAATATACACAAAAGGTTTATTAAATAAATTTGTAGGGGCAGAAATAGAAATAAATGTTGCTGAAGCAGACCAAAAAGTAACAATTACAATATTACAAGAAGAAAAAGAAATATATTCATTTAATGTAGAAATGAAAGCATCAAGTGCTAAAGTAGATTTAGTAAAAGGAAAAATTGAAACACAAATAGAAGAAGATAGCAAAGACGAACAAAAAGGAAAAACTACATTAACCATGGAAATTGCAGAAGTTGGAACTGCTAAAATAGAAGTAGATTACTCAGCAGAGTTTAATAAAGGAATAGATGGTGTTGATTTAAATAATGTAGTAAATATGAATAGCTTAACAGAACAAGACATGCAAGGAATTATGGAAAAATTAATGGAAAGACCATTAATAGGTGAAATTATAGAAAACCAAATGAATTCAACAACAAATAACAACACAACAGTTCAACAACAAAACACACCAACTCTTACAACATCACAAAACCAAGTATCAAGCAGTGGATTTACAGTAACATATTCAGTTCCAGCCGGATTTGAGTATGATAATGATTTTGCATATGATTATAGTAAATACTACACACTAGAAGATAACGATTCTGAAATAGATGCAAATGTAACTATTTCATGGTATACTGACGAAGATTATAAAGAAGATATAGAATGGGATTACAACTATTATAAAGACGAAACAGACTACTATAAAAATGTAAGTTTAGGAGAACAAAAAACAATTACAGTAGGAGACAAACAATTTAAATACCAAATATTAAAATATGAATCTAACTCAGAATATTATGAGGAAACTTATGAAACAGCATATGTTTGGTATAATCTAAATAGCGATTATATATTTAGAGTAGAATTAGATTCAACAAATAAAGAAATAACAGAAGATATTATAAGTGGATTTTTAAATATACAATTATAGTAAAATGAATCAAAAAAGGAGTGCTTTATAGCATTCCTTTTTTGATTTTACGAAACTAAAAAAATATTTCTAAAATAAAAAAATTGTGATAAAATATTAAAGTAACCAAAATATAATTATGTTTTGGCCGAATATTAATACCGATAAAAGGTGATAAAAATGATAAAATTTACAAAAATGCAAGGGCTAGGAAACGATTATGTCTATATTGACTTCTTTTCTAAAGATGTTAATTTAGGCAATATATCTGACCTAGCTAAATTTATGAGCAACAGGCATTTTGGAATAGGTTCTGATGGAATAATTTTGATATGCAAAAGCGACATAGCCGATTTTAAAATGAGGATGTTTAATTTCGATGGAAGCGAAGCAGAAATGTGTGGAAACGGAATTAGATGTGTAGGAAAATTCGTTTACGACAAGGGACTAACTAAAAAAGAAAACTTAAAAATTGAAACATTAGCAGGAATAAAAATACTAAAACTTAATATAAAAAATGGAAAAGTAAATACAGTAAGAGTAGATATGGGAGAGCCAATATTAAATCCAAAAGAAATACCAGTAGATTATGAAGGTGAGCCAGTAAAAGGATTAAAAATAAAAGCAATTGATAGAGAATTTGAATTTACATGTGTATCAATGGGAAATCCACATGCAATAACTATAATAAACAACAAAACAGAATTTAATATAGAAAAATATGGACCAGTATTAGAAATCGATAAACATTTTCCTAAAAAATCAAATATAGAATTTATAGAAATAATGGATAAAGAAAATATAAAAATGAGAGTTTGGGAAAGAGGAACAGGAGAAACACTTGCCTGTGGTACAGGTGCATGCGCAACTGCGGTTGCGTGCAATTTAAATGGACTTACAAATAGAAAAGTAAATATACATCTGCTAGGAGGAATATTGCAAATAGAATGGGACGAAAAAACAAATCACGTATTTATGACAGGCCCAGCAGTAACAGTATTTGAAGGAGAAATTGAAATTTATCTGAGAAGTGAGAAGTGGGATGTGGGAAGTGTGAAATTAAGGTAAACCTTACGTAGCCTTGCTCTAAAAAGCACACCTCGCACTTCGCACTTCACACATCACAAAAACAAATTCCAATTTATCTAATGAAAGGAGAAAATGAAAATGTTTAAAATTAACGAGAATTATTTAGAATTACAAGATAACTATTTGTTTTCTACAATAGCAAAAAAAGTAGATGAATACAAAAGAAAAAACCCTGAAAAAGAAATAATAAAAATGGGAATAGGAGATGTAACAAGACCAATTGTACCATGTATAATAGATGCGATGCATAAAGCAGTTGATGAAATGAAAAATGAAAGCACATTTAGAGGATACGGACCAGAACAGGGATATGATTTTTTGAGAGAAAAAATTGCACAATTTGATTACAAAAAAAGGAATATAGATATATCACCTGATGAAATTTTTGTGTCAGATGGCTCTAAATGTGATGTAGCAAATATATTAGATATATTAGGAAACGAAAATAAAGTAGCAATAACAGACCCAGTATATCCTGTATATCTAGATACAAATGTTATGATAGGAGCAGCAGGAAAATACAGTAAAGAAACAGGAATGTATGAAAATACAGTATATGTACCAATAAAAGCAGAAAATAATTTTGTTCCAGAGCTTCCAAAAGAAAAAGTTGATATTATATATTTATGCCTTCCAAATAACCCTACAGGAACCGTTTTAAACAAAGTAGAATTAAAAAAATGGGTAGATTATGCAAAAGAAAATAAGTTATTGATATTATTTGATTCAGCATATGAAAGATATATTACCGAAAAAGACATTCCACACAGTATTTATGAAATAGAAGACGCAAAAGAAGTTGCAATAGAATTTAGAAGCTTTTCAAAAACTGCAGGATTTACTGGAATAAGATGTGCATATACGGTAGTACCAAAGGAACTTAAAGCTTTAACAAAAGAAAATAAAGAAGTAGGACTAAATAAATTATGGAATAGAAGAATGTCTACAAAATTTAATGGGGTATCTTACATAACACAAAGAGCGGCAGAAAGTGTTTATTCAGAAGAAGGGCAAAAGCAAATAGAAGAAAATATAGCTTACTATATGGAAAATGCAAAAATAATTAGAGAAGGATTAAATAAAGCAGGTTATGTAACGTATGGAGGAGTTAATGCTCCATATATATGGCTAAAAGTACCAGAAGGATTAACATCTTGGGAGTTTTTTGACAAATTATTAGAAGAAAAACAAATAGTTGGAACTCCAGGAGCTGGTTTTGGACCATCAGGAGAAGGGTACTTTAGACTAACAGCATTTGGAACAAGAGAAAATACAATAAATGCAATGAAAAGAATGTCCAATTAGGGGCGTTCGTTTGAACGTGGGGACGGACTTTTTGTTCAAAGAAATGAACAAAAAGTCCGTCCCCATGTTCATTTTAAAGGCATAATAAATACTTTACTTTTTTACTTTTAAATAGTATAATAATAACGTCAAATTTTGTGTTTAAGGAGAACCAAGATGAAAAAAGAGAAACTAATAGAAATAGCAAAGCATTTTAAAATTGATGGAGAGCCAATAAAAATTGAAGTATGCCAAAGTGGGCATATAAATAAAACTTATGCTATTACATACAAAACAAATGAAAATGAAGAAAAGAAATATATACTTCAATACGTAAATACAAATGTTTTTCCTAATTTACCAGAACTAATGACAAATATAAAAAAAGTAACAAAATATATGAACGAAAGAGCTATTCAAAATGGAGAGCCTATAGATAGACTTACAATTACAATGATAGATACTTTAGATAACAACCCACATGGAATATATAATAAAAATTGGAGAATGGAAGAGTTTATAGATAACACAAAGACATATTTAACAACAGAAAGCATGGAGATTCTTTCAGAAGCGGGAAAAGCAGCAGGAAAGTTTCAAAAACATCTACATGGTTTTCCAGCAGAAGAGTTATATGAAATAATACCAAAATTTCATTATACACCAAACAGAGTAAGCCAATTAAATGAAGCACTTTCAAGCAAGGAGAATTTAGAAAAAAGAGAAGAGAGATTTAAGCTTGCAAAAGACACTATAGAGTTTGTAACAGATGAAAATAGACTTGGCAAAACAAATATAATTACTAAAAAATTAGAAAATAAAGAGATTCCACTTAGAGTTACACACAATGATACAAAATTAAGTAACATATTATTTGATAAAGATACAGATAAAGCAGTATGTTTAATTGATTTAGACACTGTAATGCCAGGTGCTTTAGCATATGATTTTGGCGAAGGACTAAGAACAGGTATTACAACAGCAAAAGAGGATGAACAAGATTTATCAAAAATATACGCTGATATTAATAGATTTGAAGCATATACAAAAGGTTTTTTAAGTGAAGTGAAAAATACTATAACAAGAGAAGAGGTAAACACCCTTCCACTTGGAGTTTGGATGATGACATATGAAAATGCAATAAGATTTTTAGCAGATTATTTAAACGGTGATGTATATTTTGCTGTTGATGAAAATATAGAAAATCATAACCTAATAAGAGCAAAGGCACAATTAGAATTATTAAGACAAATGGAAGAAAAAGAAGAAGAGATGAAGGGAGTAATAAAAAAATATGGATTTTAATGATTTAGCAGAATTAATATTTCCAAACGCAAAGGATATTTCGTACTATGAAGAAAAATATCCAGTAAGAAATTTAAAAGAGGGGGCAATGGTAACAAGATTTGCACCTAGTCCAACAGGTTTTATACATATAGGAGGATTATTTGGAAGTATAATAGATAGAAAATTAGCACAGCAATCAGAAGGAGTATTTATATTAAGAATTGAAGATACAGACCAAAAAAGAGAAATAGAAAACGGAACACAGCAAATAGTAAATGGTCTTAAAGATTTTGGAATTATACCAGATGAGGGTGTAATATCTGAAAATGAAGAAAAAGGAAATTATGGTCCATATAAACAAAGCGAGAGAAAAGAAATATATGAGGCTTATGCTAAAAGTTTAATAAAACAGGGACTTGCATATCCATGCTTTTGCACTCCAGAAGAATTAGAAGAAATAAGAGCAAAACAAGAAGCCGCAAAAATAAGGCCAGGATATTATGGAGTATGGGCAAAATATAGAACACTTCCATTAGATGAGGCAATAGCTAAAATAAAAAATGGTGATAAATATATAATTAGATTCAAGTCTCAAGGAAGAGAAGATAGAAAAATAAAACATAAAGATAGCATAAAAGGAAATATTGAATTTCCAGAAAATGACCAAGATATAGTAATTATAAAAGCAGATGGGCTTCCAACGTACCATTTCGCACATGTGGTAGATGACCACTTAATGAGAGTAACACATGTAATTAGAGGAGATGAATGGGTATCATCTATTCCTCTTCACTTAGAATTGTTTAGAGCATTAGGATTTAAACCTCCTAAATATGCGCATACTGCAACAATAATGAAAGATGAAAATGGAAGCAAAAGAAAGATTAGTAAAAGAAAAGATCCAGAAGCAGCAGTAAGTTATTATCATGAGCAAGGAATACCAGCAGATGCTGTTGTAGAATATTTGCTTAATATTGCAAATTCAAGTTTTGAACCTTGGAGAAGGGGAAATCCAAATAAGGATATATCAGAATTCAAATTAGAATTAAATAAGATGAGTGTAAGTGGTGCAGTATTTGATATGGTAAAACTTTTAGATGTATCAAAAAATGTAATATCTAAATACACTGCAGAAAGAATATATGAAGAAACATTAAATTGGGCAAATAAATATGATGAAGAATTTGCAAAACTTTTAGAATCAAATAAAGATTATTCAATTAAGATTTTAAACATAGAAAGAGGAAAAGCAAAGCCTAGAAAAGATATAGCAAAATGGTCAGATGTAAAAGAAACTATAAACTACATGTATGAAGAAGAATTTAATAATATGAACGAATACGAATTCCAAAAAATAGATAACACAGAAGAAATAAAAGATATTTTAAGTTCATATATTAATGAGTATTTTGATATATCTGATGATAAAGATACATGGTTTAATAAAATAAAAGATTTATCGGAAAGTAAAGGATATGCAAGAGAAGTAAAAGAGTATAAAGCAAATCCTGAAGGATATAAAGGACATGTAGGAGATATAAGCACAGTAATTAGGGTAGCACTTACAACAAAACATAACACACCAGATTTGTATGAAATAATACAAGTTTTAGGAAAAGAAACAGTAGAAAACAGAATAAGAAAATTTGTAAAAAACAGATAAATTGTAATTTGTAATACAAATTTTTTAAAAACAAGTGTAGGGGTCGCCGCCCTCGGCGACCCGCATACCAATATTTTCGGGTCGCCGAGGGCGGCGACCCCTACAAAAATTTGCAATAAATTTTGCTACACAAATTCCAATTTATAAAATAAAGGAGAAACTATGGATTACAAAATCGGAGATATTGTTGAATTTAAAAAACAGCATCCTTGTGGAAGCAAAACTTGGGAAATTACAAGAGTAGGTGTGGATTTTAAATTCAAATGCCAAGACTGCTTGCATGTAATAACTGTGGAAAGACAAAAAGCATTAAAGATGATAAAGAAAAAACTTGAAAGTACGGAGGATTAAAGCTTGAAAAGAAACATAGGCTCAAAGATTGTAAATATTATTTTTATTATAATTGCTATAGTAATATTATCAAAACTGTATGGAATTTATAAAATATATAATTATAATGGTTTTACCAAAGCAGAATATAGTTTAGGAAAAACAAAATTTACAAGAGATAATGAAACAACATATTCTTATGAATATAGCTATAAAATTGAATCAACTGATTTTAATGATGCAATGTTTTATAAAAAAATTAAAGTAAAACCTAATACACCATATAAACTTACATGTATGGTTAAAACTGAAAATATAGAAAATGAAAATGGTAAGAGTGGTTCTGGAGCACAAATTTCTATACTAGATACAACAGAATGTTCTAAAAGTATAACTGGAACAAACGACTGGCAAAAGCTAGAATTTATATTTGATTCTAAAAATAGGGAAGAGTTAGAAATAGGTTTTAGATTAGGAGGAAATAATTCTAACAGCAAAGGAAAAGCTTGGTTTTCGGATTTTAAGTTAGAAGAAGGTGTAAAAGATAATTCTAGCAATTGGAATGTAGCATGTTTTATAATTAAAAACTTAGATATAAATTTGAACAACCAAAATTTAGAACTAACGATGAACTCTAGTGATATATCAACTATAAAGTCAAACATGGAAAGATTTAAAAACGCTGCAAATGAACTATCAGGAGATAGAATGACAGTAGAATACGATATATACGAAATAGATACACCGGTTAATTCTATCACATACACAGAAGAATTTGGATACTATTTAGATCCTTCTGATGTAGAAAATATATTATATGGATATCTAGAAAATGAAGAATATGATTACATATTTGTAGCAGTAAAATTAGGCGATATAAGTCAGAATATCGAAATACCAGTTTATGACTGGATAGGACTTCGGAGGAATGGATTTAGAAGGAATACGGATATTCTAATATAAGACTACCTAGTGATAGCTCAAGCTATGTATACACATATAATCCAAGCATTAATACATTTCCGGAAGAAGTATTTATTCATGAGTATTTACATTCTTTAGAAAGAATATTGAAAGAAAGAGATTACGATATACCAGCTTTGCATGATTATGAGAAATATGGTTATGAGGAAGAAAGATTAATAGGACTTAAAAATTGGTATCAAGATTATATGAGATGTAATATAAAAAGCAGTGATGAAAATTTAGTAGGATTAGATGAAGTTGTTTATACTTTAACGCCACCGGCAGAGAGTGACTTTAAATATAGTACAGAAGTTGAATTTAATGATGAACCAAAAAATTTTATAGAAGAAATAAGAAATTTATTCGGCGCAGTATTTAATATGTTTGGAGTTGAAGTATAAAAATTATTGCAAACGTTGTAGGGGCGACCATTGGTCGTCCGCTCTTCGAAGGAATTGCTAAATATAATTTTATTTAATAATTTTGTAATTATAAAAACAAATATAAAATATGAATTTTGAAAATAATGTCCTCCAAGGCATACGCAGGTATTCCCCCGCCTCAATGGGCTGTCGGACCATTATTTGTCAAAATTAATATTTTTATATTTAAACCTTTTAATGAAAATTAAAATTTTCATTAAATTGATGATTTTATTACACAACAATTTATAGAATAGTAATAAAATCAGTTAAAACACATCAATTTATGAGCACCGGATGTGACCCCGAGTGTTTGTGCAATTCTTAAGGAAAATTGAAGGAGGAAGCGGGATACCGAGAGGCTCGTTCAATTTGCCGCTAGAATTGCTAAAGCACGTATTGAACCGAGGAGCGCAATAAATTTATGTTTTTAACTAGATTTTATGGTCGTCTTACAATTAATTTAATTACATAAAATACAATTTATAGAAAGGAACAAAAATGAAAGTATCAGACTTTAATTATGATTTACCAGAAGAACTAATAGCACAAACACCAATTGCAAAAAGAGATGAATCAAGACTTATGGTTTTAAATAGAGATAAGCAAACAATAGAACATAGGATATTTAAAGATATTATAGAATATTTAAAACCGGGTGATGTACTAGTTAGAAATAATACAAAAGTAATACCAGCAAGAATTTATGGAAAAAAAGAAACTGGTGCAAATGTTGAGTTCTTACTACTCAATAACATAGAAGGAGATATATGGGAGTCAATAGTAAGACCTGGGAATAAACTTCATGTAGGGACAAAAGTAATTTTTGGAGATGGAATTTTAAAAGCCGAAATCTTAGAAATAATGCCAGGAGGAACAAGAAAAGTAAAATTCGAATATGAAGGTATTTTCAATGAAATATTAGACAAAATTGGACTTATGCCACTACCACCATATATTCATGAAGAATTAAAAGAAAGAGATAGATATCAAACTGTTTATGCAAAATATGATGGATCTGCTGCTGCACCAACAGCGGGACTTCATTTTACAGATGAGCTTTTACAAAAACTAGAAGAAAAAGGAATTATAATTGCTAATGTAACTCTCCATGTTGGAATAGGAACATTTAGGCCTGTAAAAGAAGAAACAGTAGAAGCACATAAAATGCATACAGAACATTTTTATATAAAACAAGAAGATGTAGAAAAAATAAATAAAGCAAAAAGAGAAGGTAAGAGAGTAATTGCAGTTGGGACAACCTCATGTAGAGTATTAGAAAGCATTGCAGACGAGAAAGGCTTTGTAAAACAAACAGAAGAAGACACAAGTATATTTATATATCCAGGATATAAATTTAAATGTATGGACGGGTTAATAACAAATTTCCATTTGCCACAGTCAACGCTTTTAATGCTAGTATCTGCACTTGCAGGTAAGGATTTTATAATGAAGGCATACAACGAAGCAGTAAAAGAAAAATATAGGTTCTTTTCTTTTCGGTGACGCAATGCTTATCGTTTGAACAAATGAAAAACGGCATCTTGCGTTGTCAAACTGCATAAAAATTTTTTCGATGTACACACGTACTATCTCAAAAATTTTTATTTGTTTTCCTAGCAATATACCATTTTTGATTTGTTCAGAAACTTTGAGGAATAAACTAGAAATTGTAGAGAAAAATGTTGAGGCGAATTGCATTCGCTCAAAAAGGAGAAAATATGTCAGAAGCAGTAACATACGAATTATTACATGAATGTAAACAAACAGGTGCAAGAAGAGGCATTGTGCATACACCACATGGAGATATTGAAACACCAATATTTATGCCGGTTGGAACGCAGGCTACAGTAAAATCTATGACACCTGAAGAATTAAAAGAAGAAGTAAAAGCACAAATTATTTTGTCAAATACATATCATTTATATTTAAGACCAGGACATGAAATTGTAAAAGAAGCACGGAGGTCTACACAAATTTATGAATTGGGATAGGCCAATCTTGACTGATTGTGGGGGATTCCAAGTATTTAGTTTAAGTGATTTAAGGACAATTACAGAAGAAGGTGTTGAATTTAAATCTCATTTGGATGGAAGCAAACACTTCTTTTCACCAGAAAAAGTAATGGAAATAGAAGAAGCTTTAGGAGCAGATATAATAATGTCATTTGATGAATGTTGTCCATATCCTTCTACATATGAATATACAAAAAATTCAATGGAAAGAACAACAAGATGGGCTGTTCGTTGCAAGGAAGCACATAAAAATACAGAGGAGCAGGCTTTATTTGGAATAATACAAGGTGGATTTTATGAAGATCTTCGTAAGAAATCAGTAGAGGATTTAATTAAATTAGATTTCCCAGGATATGCAATAGGCGGAATAAGTGTAGGAGAACCAAAAGAAGAATTTATAAAAATACTAAATTTTACAGCACCACTTATGCCTAAAAATAAACCAAGATATTTAATGGGAGTAGGAACTCCAGACTATTTAATAGAAGCTGCAATTGCAGGAATAGATATGTGTGACTGTGTTCTCCCAACAAGAATTGCAAGAAATGGAACAGCAATGACGTGGAACGGAAAAGTAGTAGTTAGAAATGCTACATATGAAAGAGATTGGGGGCCACTTGATAAAGAATGTGATTGTTATACATGTAAAAATTATAGCAGAGCATATATTAGGCATTTAATCAAAGTAAATGAAATTTTAGGAGTAAGATTACTTTCTATACATAACTTAAGGTTCTTGACTAAACTAATGGAAAGAGTTAGAATAGAAATAGAGAGAGATAATTTATTAAACTTTAAAAAAGATTTTTATAAAAAATATGGATATACAAAAGAGTAGAGGGGGAAAATAATTGGATTTATTAGGTCAAGAAACTAAGAAAAAAGATAATAATAAAGCTAAAAGAACTGTACTAATGCTACTTATAGTTTCAATAGTATTATTAGTTTTAGTAGTTATAATGATTTTTACATTGCAAGGTAGTCAAACAAGACCACTAACACTAAGCATAAATAATACAGATACACAAATTGCTCAAAATTTGTTAATACCAGGGGAAGATGGAAAAACATATGTGTCTTTACAATTACTTGCACCATCAATTGGATATGAATGCTTAGGTGGAGGATACTTAGAGTACAACGATACAGATAAATCAAAATGTTATTTAGAAAATGTAAACCAAATTATAGGATTTGAAGCCGATAGCAAAGAGATATATAAAACATCTGTAGATTCTAATACTGATTATCAATATTTTGAACTAAATAATAATATTATACAACAAAATGATATGTTATATATTGCATTAGATGATTTAAACGTTGGATGTAATGTAGTTTATAGCTTTTCTGAGCAAGAAAATAAAATAAATATATATACAATAGATAGCTTAGCAACACAATATACAACAACATATGAAGAAGAAGGATCTAATATTGTTGCAAAATTAGAAAGCTTTAACAATCAAAAAGCTTTATGTTACGATATGATAGTAATTGCAAATCAAAATGGGAAAATGGGTGTAATTAATTCAAGTAATCAAACTATAATAGGAAATAGATATACAACAATGGAATTTGATGAGGAAACACAAAGTTTTATAGTTTCAGATGACAATAATAAATTTGGAGTAATTTCTGCTAATGGTGAGCCAATTATTGGACTTGAATTTGAAGAATTATCAATAATTAATTATTCCCCATTGTTATATCAAATAAAACTTAATGGTAAATACGGGGTTTTGAATGAAGAAGGAGAGGTTTTAATAAACCCAGAATATGATAAATTAGGATATACTGAAAGCTCATCTAGTACAAATGAATCAGTTTTAATAATTAATAATTTAATCAATGGAAACCAAAGTGGAATAGTTGTATGTAGAGAAGGAAAATATGGTATTGCTAATTTATCAACAGGAGAAATGATAATAAATTGTAATGTAGATAAAATATATTCAAGAAGAGATAGTTCAAATAGTACAAAATACTATATTGAATTACAAAGCACGGAAATTGACTTAGATCAATATATAGAATATGTAAGTTCAACGACTGTAAATTTAAATCAATAATAAATAATATATAGAAAAAGCGAACTTTTGTTAGTTCGCTTTTTTTAGTTACATTTGTTGATCGCCTGGTATAAAATAATCAATAATACCATAAATTAATGCACCTATAATTGCTGCCATCCAAGAAATTGTATAACCAGCGACAAAATATTGTGTAACATAAAGTACTACAACTGATAATACAAAACCTACAAATCCTTTTCCAAATGGACTAGCATGTAAACCAGTAAATTTAACTATTAAATAGTCCATTACAGAAAGAACTACTGCAGCAAGAGCAAGTGACCAAAAGTTGTTTATTTCAAATCCTGGTGTAAAAAATGCTGTAATAGCTAGAATTACTGCTGCTGCAACTAATCTACCAACTATTTGCCAAACGGTACTTGTTCCATTTGAAGTTTGAGTATTTACTTGATGATTATTGTCTGCCATTTCAAAAAACCTCCTAACTTAAATATATATATTTAATATTGCTTTGGTTTCTAAGCGTTCATTTATATTATTTACATTTAAAAAATAAATATTCAAAAAATAAAATTAAGAATATTTTTTGTAAAAATTGCAAAAAATATTCTTATGAAATTTTTAAATTATATAAATTGTAATTTGTTGTTTAGATGTTAGAGATTAGAAATGTAGGGACGGCAATCTGCCGTCCGCAAAACACAAAATAATTGCAAACATTGTAGGGGTCGCCGCCCTCGGCGACCCGCATACCAATATTTTTGGGTCGCCGAGGGCGGCGACCCCTACAACATTTGCAACAAATTTTGCCCTACAAATTCCAATTTTCCAAGGAGAATATAATGATAAATATATTTATAAGGGTTTTAATTTTATACATATTAGTTCTAGTTACAATGAGATTAATGGGAAAGCGAGAGCTCCGGTCAAATGCAACCATTTGAGTTAGTTGTTGCAATTATGATAGCAGATTTAGCATCAGTACCAATGAGCGATACAGGAATTCCAATAACAAATGGAATAATACCAATACTTGCATTATTATTAATC
This sequence comes from uncultured Clostridia bacterium, assembly GCA_944391865.1. GTDB lineage: Bacteria > Bacillota > Clostridia > TANB77 > CAG-508 > CAG-452. The sequence continues at coordinate 1,948 of CALXVD010000032.1, read as the reverse complement.
CAGTTAATTATATCAATAATAAATTTAAAAAGTATTAAAGGAAGAAAAATAATATGTGGAATGCCAGCTATATTAATATATAGAGGAAAAATAGATGAAAAAATGATGAAAAAAGAAAAATTTACTATAAATGAATTGCAAGAAAGACTAAGGCAGAATAATGTATTTAATATAGGGGATGTAGAATATGCAATTTTAGAAACAAGTGGTCAATTAACAGTAATTCAAAAGCCAGAAAAAAGAAATACTATTCCAGAAGATTTTGGAATATTACCAGAATATGAAGGAATACCATATGACTTAGTTATAGATGGAAAAATAATGCACGAAAATTTAAAAGCAATAGGAAGAGATTACAACTGGTTATTAAAGCAAGTAGAAAAATTTAAAATTAAACCAGAAGATGCTTTGGTAGTAACTTTTGATGGAAAGGGACAAATATTTTGCCAAGCGAAAGAGGGAAAGAAATGAGAGAAACAATAATAATAGTTGTAATATTATTAATTATTTTTGGAGGAGCATATTATATCCAAAACTTTTTAAATACTAGTAGTGATAATTTAGTAAGTAAATTAGAAGTTTTAAAAACAGGAATAGAAGATAGAAGCATTACAGAAGAAGATATGGAAAGTAAATCTGATGAAATATATGGAGAATGGGAAGATATAAATAAAAAATGGTCAATTATAGTTTTGCATGATGAAATAGATTTAATAGAAACTTCACTGATAAGAATGAAATCAAAAATAAAAACAGGTAGCATAGATGAAAGCATGGAAGATTTAGATACATCAATTTTTTTGCTAAAGCACATTAAAGAAAAAGAAAAAACCAGTTTGAAAAATATATTTTAGAAAGATAAATTGGAATTTGTTGTTGTGAGGTGGGATGTGCGAAGTGTGAGGTGTGCTTTTTAGGGACAGCCTACGTAAGGCTTACCCTAGTTTCACACTTCACACATCCCACTTCTCACTTCACATTCAAATCAAATCCTTCATATTATATAATCCATTTTTTTGCTTAAATAAAAACTGAGCTGCTTTTAATGCACCATTTGCAAAAATACTTCTAGATGTAACTGTATGAGTTATTTCTAAAGTTTCATTTTCACCTAAAAACATAACAGTATGTTTTCCAACTTCTGTACCACCCCTAATAGAATGTATACCTATTTCATTATCAGGTCTTTTTTGTCTTACACTATGTCTATTATATTGATATTCCATTTTATCATCTAAAGCATCATTAATGCTATCAGCAAGTATTAATGCAGTTCCGCTAGGAGCATCTAATTTATTTCTATGGTGTGTTTCAATAATTTCAATATCAGAATTATTTAATTGCTTTGCGAGCTTTGCTACAATATCGGCCATTATATTTATTTCATAAGACATATTTCCAGAGCGAAAAACTGGAATAATTTTAGAGGCTTCTTTTATAATATTTAATTGTTCATCACTAAAACCAGTAGTTGCAATTATAATTGGAACATTATTTGATTTTGCAAATTCTAAAATATTCATACTAGCTTCAGGAACAGAAAAATCTATTATAACATCAGGTATTTCTTTTATAGAACTAACGTTATCATATACTGGGAAAGGATAATCTTTATTATTATACTTATCTACTCCTGAGCATACTTTAAAATCTTCTGAATTATTTACTTGAGTTAATACTTCTTGTCCCATTCTACCATTTATTCCATTTATTAGTACTTTTATCATTTTTATGCACCTCTTTTGATTTATTTTAAAATTTGTTAATTAAATTAATTGCAGAAATTTCTAATTATTAAAACAAATATAAAATATGAATTTTGAAAATAATGTCCTCCAAGGCATACGCGGGTATTCCCCCGTCTCAAAGGACTGTCGGACCATTATTTGTCAAAATTAATATTTTTATATTTTAACCTTTTAATGAAAATTAAAATTTTCATTAAATT
>CALXVD010000031.1 GCA_944391865.1 uncultured Clostridia bacterium | reverse complement strand
AAGTTAAAAGAAATTGAAGATATTAAAGAAGAAATACACAAAAGGGTAAATAAATTTTATGACGATTTAGGAGAATAAAATGGAAGAAAAAAAAATAATAACTTTTACTATGAAATCGGGACGAATATTACAAGGAATAGTTGATACCAAAGGAGAAAAAATTGAGGAATATATCAAAAAAAATAGTGAATTGTTTTATACAAAATTTGTAGGTTTTGTTAATGCTCGTAATAGGAAAAGTTATATTATTATAAATACGAAAGAAATTGAAAGTTTTGAGGTGTTGGGCTAATGAAAGAAGAAAAAATTTCTGTCCATCCTTATAAAATTATGATTGGCGATAGAATAAGAGTATTTAGAAAAGATTATCGTGGGAGAACTTATTACAATGCTCAAATACAACAAAAAAATTATGATGGGACTGTAAACAAATACTATCGACCTTTAAACTTTAAAAAAGGTTTTGACGACCTTGCGAACGAAACTGACATCATTATTAAAGATATGTTTGAGAATTTAAGACCAAATAAAAATGACCCATATAATCCTATTACTGCCCTTTTTATTACCGATTATGAGATAGTTGAAAGACAAGAACAAATAGAAAAACAAGCACTTGAAGATTTTAGGGATAATTTAAGAGAAAATGTTTATGAAATAGGAGAAAACGATTTACCATTTTAAATTTTTTCTCTTTTTTTTGTTATATGTATTGACACGAGAGTAATTTTATGGTAATATTATGTCATAAAGAGGTGGTAATATGAAAGAAATAACTTTAAAAAATAAAAATGAATTTGAAATTAAAAATTATGTAGGGAAATTTTTAGATTATATTGACGTTTCTAAAAAGACATCAGAAACCTATAAAATAGCCTTAAAACAATTTTGTGGCTATTTATATGCTAATAATATTAAAAACCCTACAAGAGAGGAAATAATAGAATATAGGGAATATTTGAAAACTTATTTGAAACCTAACACCGTAAATAGTTATTTAATTGCTATTAGAAATTTGTATAGTTTTCTTGAATATGAGGGCATAACAAAAAATGTTACAAAAAATATAAAAAGTATTAACATTGGAGAAGAACATAAAAAAAATGCTTTAACACAAAAACAATGCAAAGAAGTGTTAGAAAATGCAAAAAATATTAGAGAAAAAATTATATTTTTGTTAGGTGTTGTTTGTGGTTTGAGAGCAAATGAAATGGTAAATATTAAACTAGAAGATTTTAAAATTAAAGACGATAAAATTTGTTTATATGTTTTAGGAAAAGCAAGAGATTACAAACAAGACTTCGTTGTTATTCCTAATGATTTGTTTGATTTAATAAAAGAATATATAGACAAATACAAAATTGAAAACTATTTATTTGTTTCAAATAGTAATCATAATCATAATGGTAAGATTACTACTAAAACTATAAGATGTATTGTTAAGGAAATGTTTAAAAGAATTGGCTTGGATAGTGAAGAATATTCTTTACATAGTTGTCGGCATACTTTTGCAACTCTTTCAATTAAAAATGGTATGGATATTCGAGAAGTATCACAAGCATTAAGACATAAATCTTTACAAACAACAACAATATATCTTCATGATTTAGAAAAGATTAATAATAAGTGTAGTAATTCAATTTCAAATATTCTATTGGAGGAGATTTAAAAATGGAAAATGAAAATTTTGTTGAAACAACGTCTAGAATTAAAAGACCAATAAATTATGATAAAAAAATTAGTATGAGAATTAGTGCTAAAATGCTTGAACAACTAAAAGAAATATCTTCAAAGGAAAATATTGCTTATCAAACATTAATTAAAAAAGTTTTAGAAGATTTTATCTCACATTATAATTCGTAAATTATTATGGAAAATTATAAAAAAAAATTGAAAGCATATTTAAAAGAAGATATTATTTATCAAGATTATTTAGCAAATAAAAATAAACACTTTGCCGATTTTGATTTGTTTTGTATAGAACATTGTACCGATATTGAAAATTTATTAATAGAGTGTGAAAATCTAAACAAAAAAATCGAAAAAGTTTATTCTTTGCTAAACGATTATGAAATGCAAGATAATGAAATATTAAAAGAATTTTGTAAGGAAATACGATATTTTTTAGAGGAGAAATAAAAATGAAAAGAAAAATATTTTTTTGTAGCGATATTCATGGCTACTATGACATTATGATTAGAGATTTAAAAGAAAGTGGATATGACGAAAATAATCCTAATCATTTATTAGTTGTTTTGGGAGATGTTTTTGATCGTGGCGACCAAGCAATTGAAGTTTATGAGTATTTAAAAAGACTAACTGATGAGGGCAAGGCTATTGTTACAAGTGGCAATCATCATAAGTTTTTAATTGATTTTTTAGAGGGGAGTTATAATCCATTTAATTATCTAAATAATGGGCTTGCTAACACGATTGGAGATTTTTGGCATAGAAGTTTCCCTTTTGAAAGTTGGTGTGTGATTGATAAAGAAACCACTCCTACATACCATTATTATGCCGAGTGGGTTGATATTTGTAGAAAAGATATAAACAAAGAATATCCTGAATTATTACCTTGGCTAAAAAGTTTACCAAGATATTTTGAAAGTGAAAATATCATAGGTGTTCATGCTTCACTTGATTTAAGTGTAAAAGATTGGAGAAAGCCACATTGTATTAGGTATTCTTTGGTGGATTGGGAAGCATTAGAATTTGACGATGGCTCTTTTATCACTAAAACTAATACAACTGGAAAAACTATTATTGCAGGACATTTTGATACTGGTCAATTAAGAGAAATGTGGCTACTTGATACAAAAGATAAGAACGACCACTCAATTTTAAAAACTAATGATAACAAATATTTTATTGATGGTTGTGTTGCTTTAACTAAAAAATTAAATGTTTTAGTTTTGGAGGACAACTATGACATTTAATGTTTTGAAAGAGGTGAAATAAATGGATGTAAAAGAATTTGATGAATTAATAAATGCACTACCTAAAGTGAAAATCGATGAACCCATATCATCAATGAATAGCATAAATATTGAAGATTTAAGAAATGCAGTAGAAAGATTAAAAAAAATTCCAACTTATCAAGATTTACTTAAAGAAAATCAAGAATTAAAGAAACAACTTGAAGAATTAGAATTTATAGTAGGTTTAAGGCAAAAAAGAAATTTAATAAGCAAATTCGATAAAGAATATGACGAAGAAGATTTAAAGAAAAATCCTAATAGAGATTATGTTGTAATAATGCCTGACGCAGAAGAAGTTTATAGAAGATATTATGCAATGAAAAATCAACAAAAAGAATTTATTAACTATCTTAAATCTATGTTAGAAAACGAAAAAGATAATTTTAGTGTAGCAAGAGTAAAAGATGTCTTATTAAAATATAAAGAAATAATAGGAGTTAAAGATGAGTGATGAAGAAAAAAGAATAGTTGAAGTAGCCACTAATTTTGTCAAAATAATTTTGAAAGAAAATATCAATACGTATAGTTTAAGTGATTTATACGAAATTAGCCTAGGAAACAAGGATGTATTGTTGGGACATTTGAAAGCAATAAGCAATATTATTATGAAAGCGATTGAAATTTTAGGAGGTAAAAAATGAAAGTAATTGATTTTGAAACATGGTTAGAAGAAAATAAAAATAATTTTTTTATAATTAGCAAATATAAAAAGATATTTACTCCTCTTGAATTAGAAAAAAAATATATAGACCAATCTATTTATGAAGATAGTAAAAAAGTTATTAAGATTTTAGATGCTATTAAAATGCCTAATGGAGATATTATTTTACATTTATGGGAATATTATTGTGATGACGAATATAAATTAAAACCATTTGCTTTTGGTGGGTTTTATGAGAATTTACGTGATATTAATATTTCCGATTATAAATGCTCTAACAACGAAGAAAATGAAGAAGAAATGGAGATTATATGAAAAGCAAAAAAGAAATTGAAAACATAAAAATAATTAATAATAATGTTAAAAAATTTCTCCAAAGACCAAATGACGAAGTTATGAAAGCATTATATGACGAAAAGCAAGATTTAGAATTACTTTATGATTTATTAATTAAAATACCTACTCATGAACATACAAATTTTATTAAAAATGCTATTTTGAGATATGAAGAAGTTTTAAGGGCTTATGAAGAAATGCTATTTTGGTTAGAAAAAAATAGAAATAAGTGGGACAATAAATAATAAAATTTGCTTTATTCTTTTTTTTGTGTTATTATGTCCTTAAAGAAACTAGAACTATTAATTTGAATAATTTGAATATATAAGAAACTAGAACTAAAAGGAGATTTTAATTATGGCTTCAACAATTGCAGAAGAAAGACGAAGTAGAAAATATTATCATAGTAACGAAAAATATAGAAAGAAAAAAATCGAAAGAGAAGTTGCTAAACATAAGAATAATAAGCCAAAATATGCAAAAGAACAAAGAGAATATTATAAAGAAAATAAAGAATACAGAGAATACAAAAAAAGATATAGTAGAGAATACAAAAAAAGAGAGCCAATTAAGAGTTTGCCACGAGAAAAAAGAAAAGGAACGAAAAAAAAATAATGGAATTTAAAAAATGTAGGCTATGCAATTTGAAAACCATTTTGATAATTTAAACAAAATGGTTTTTTATACTTTTTTATTCATTTTCATTGTTTTTTAACTATTTTAAGATATTTTTTCTCTTGAAATAGTCATTTTTTCTTAATTTTTACTCTTTTTTTATTTTTCTAAGAAGTTTTTAAATTTTGCCTAAGAAGTTTTTGATTTTCGCTAAAAATTTCAAGAAGTTTTCATTTTTCGCCAAGAAGATTTTAAAAATCGCTAAGAAGTTTTGAAAATTCGCCAAGAAGATTTTGATTTTCGCCTACTTATATTTTATGTTTCTTACGAAACTATAATTATGTTAGTAAGAAACTTTGTTTCTACAAAACATTTTTTTAAACTCTTAAACCCATAAATAAGCATACAAAACCCGTTGATATAGCCACGTAAATTGTAAAATAGTATATTTATATTATCTAAACAAAACATGCCTTAAATCGGCTAAAAATAGCCTTTAAAAGAGTGTACCTATTTTAGAATACTAAAACATCAATAAAAAACTAGTCTTAAAGCATGATATAACCCTTATTTACTTATTTAAAAGCTAGGTTAGTATAACTATACTAGTTGACTAGTTAACCCCTTAAAACCTTTTAAAATGCCTTATAATTACTTAACTAATTTAATTCAATGTGAATTAAACAAAAAAAAGACTAGTTTATTACTAGTCTTTTTTTTAATCTTATTTTTACTTAATTTTATAGTTAGCACCTTTTAAAATAGCCTTAACTACTTCAAAAAATACATATATTACTATTACCACTATCATTTTTTTTGCCTCACTTTTTTAATATTTCCAACAATTATTCAATAACCCACATACTTGATTGACTGTGTATTCATTGCTATAACTAGCATTTTCAACTTGTATTTTAAAAATGTCTTTATCTCGATTTAAAATTATCGGTTTTTCTAATTTTATATCTAAAAGTGAGCCACAACCATAAACCCAATTAAATAGCCCAATATCGTTTTTTGTATTTATAGTAAAGTTTTCATTTTCGATTAATTCTTTTAAACTTATCTTTTTTAAAACCACTAAACTTGTAAAATAGTCATAATTAATATTATTCTTTATTTCTTCAAAAACAGTTGTTAAAAATACACTTCCGCCCAAATTTTCAATTTTTGAATAATCATAATTATATTTATCTTTCATGATTTTATCTTTATTTTCTTCTAAAAATTTTAAATTATTTTCATAATCTTTTTTAGTATAGCCTTGTTTTTGTAGTAAAGTATAAAGATTATTATTTTTACAATTTTCTAAATTATAACTATTGTTAAAATCACTTTCACTATCTTGATTATTAAAATCAATTATTAAATTAATGTTATAATCTTCTTCTAAGTATGTATCATAATCAAATACAATTAGATTAGTTAAAATATCTTCAATTTCGGTATCATGTTCGATATAGCCTAAATCGTTACAAATTTCGTTTGCTAGATAATTAATCTCGTAAAATTCGTATTCTTGCATATATTCGCTTATAATTTCCCAGAAAATATCGTATCTTTCTTCTTTTGTTTTACCCTCTAATATTTTTAAAACGTCATTTTCTGATAAAACATCTTGATAATCTTGTTTTTCATATTTTATATAAAAATAATTGCCTTTATTTTCAACTACTTTATTTTTAACTAAATAACTATTTTTTAACCACTCTGTAACTTTTTCTTCTAAATTATCTTCAGTTATTCCGATTTTTTCGTTATGTACTTCTTTTTTAAAATCTTCTAATATTGTTATAAAAGAATTAATTTCGTTTTCTTTTTTATCTAAATCTTCAATATCGTTAAAATAAATATGTAAATCTCTTACTATTTCGTTACTTTTCATAATAAACCCCCTTTAATATACTTTGCAAGGTAGCAAATACCCTACTATTTCCTCATTTTTTCTTAATTCAATCACTATTGAATTAAAATTATCAATATTTTCTTTTATAATCAACTCGTCAATTTTAATTAATCTTGTTATTTTTTTTAATTCTTTTGTAGATATACCAAAATCATATAAATCACAAACTAGTATATTTATTAACTTTGGATTAATCTCGACATATTTTTCTTTAAAATTAATGTCTTTTTTTAAAATTTTATAACAATAATTATAATCATTTAAAAAATGTTTGTAATATTCATTTAATTTATTAATCAAATTTTCCTTTTTTTCTAAACTTTCAATCCCAATTTTTAAAATTGAATAACCATTAGTTATAAAATCTCCATATTGATATTTATATTTTTCTTGAAACTCAAAGTAATTATTAATATATTTTTCTTTCATTTTTTATTCCCCCTTTAAAATCTCAATTAATTCTTTTTTATAGTTAACTAATTGTCCAAAATAAAATACTTTTATTTCCCCATTTTTAATAGTAATTGTTTCTTTTTTGTTGTTTGTTTCACACAAAATATTTATATCTTCTCCACAAACATTTTTAAAATACAAATAATCACTAAACCAATTATTAATATAATTATCTTGTAAATTTATTGTATTTTCCTTTATTTCCTCATAACTTATCAAATAATAATCGCTATATTGTCTATTTTTATATTGAAAAAACATACTATCAAAATAATCGACAAATTTCCTAAATTCTTCAAAATTTCCAACTTTTTCCAAATTAGATATAACTAATTTTCCATACCAAGAAAGATACATATCTCCATTAAATTCACAAGTTATATTCATAACATTTTTTCCATTAAATTTATCTTTATTAATTAAAATCATTTTTCCCCTAGTCATTTTCCAATTACCTCACTTTCTTCAATATATGTTTCTAAATTATAATCACTAAAAATTATGCTTTCTTTTATATCTTCTTCATTAAAACCACATTTTTTTAAATAATTTATAAATTTTTCATCATCATTAAAATAAACTTGTAAATTATCTATTAAATTATAAAATAATTCTTCTTTATGTCTTAAATCTTTTATTATTTCGTTACTTTTCATAATATCCTCCCTTTATTTTTTTTATAAATACATATTAGAAACTAGAACTATATACGATAGTAAAGCCCTTATATTCTAATTTTTTGTTTTTTCTTATATCGTTCTTTTTAATAAAGTCTAATACATCGTATCTAGCATATTCTTCTAAGAATAATCTCAAATATTTACTTGTAGTTCTTGAATAATCAAAGTCGTCATATATTGTTATTTTTTTATCCTCAATTTTACAAATTGTACTTTCATAACTTTGAAAGATTATAAAATCCTTATTTTTAATTATAAATTGATTTTTAACTTTAAAATTACTAACTTTCATTTTTATACCCCCTTTTTAAATTTATTTTACTTTATTCTTTAATAAATTTAACTCATTATTAGTTAGCACTATATAAGTATATGCATTATTTAATAATTGTAGTCTTATCATCTCTTTTAAATTCTTGTTGTTACTTTTTTTAAATTCTTCAAATGCTTTCTTGATAATCTCTTTTTGATTTTCCATTTTTTAAACCCCCTTTTAAAAAGTTTTTCGTTTTCGCTACTTCCCAAGAAGATTTAAAATCTTGCCCAAGAAGATTTTACTTTTCGCTTGCATTTTCTTCTTTTTTTCGATTTTACTTATCTTTTTTAAAAAATAAGATAGATTTTAGAAGATAGATAGTTAATCTATCTATCTTCTTCTAATTCGTTCGAAATAAACTAAACTTTCCCAGTCATTTAATTTTTTAAATTTATTAAATTGATTTTCCAATTTATTTTTTTCCGATTTTTTTAACATATCAAACGGAATAAAATTTATATAGTTATTAAAGTCGTATAAATCTTCTTTTTTTAAACTTAAAATCAATTTGTTTTTTAAATCTTCATGAAATTTAGAATTTAAAATAATATCAAATTTTAAATCATTTATATTATCTTTAAAATCTCTTTCTATTTTTTCTTTAAATTTTAAAAGAAAGTTTATTTCATTTTTAAAATAATAATTGTAAAACTCCTCATCAATCTTTAAATTATTAAGTAAACTGCACTTCTCTTTTAATTCATTAATAATGCATAAATCTTCGATTTTAATATCCATTTAAAATACCTCCTAAATACAAGACAAAGGACTTTATTTAAAAGCCCTTGTCCAATTATTTCTTAAAGTCCAAGTTTTACCCCTTGTTGTGTTATAAATTCCTTGCAAATCATTAATATAATACCAATTAACGTACTTAAAATTATTATCTTGATATAAATCTTTTAGTATTATATTTTTTTCTTCTTCAGTTTTACACAAAATAAGTTGCAAGTGTTTTTTGTTTTCACTTAAACCCCAATTGCTTAGAAATTTGTCTTGTGCCTTGATAACAAATTTATAACCTTGATTTATAGCAAGTTTTAAATTTTTTGTTAGTTCTTCATTAGTATAAATTAAATTACTCATAAAACCTCCTATTATTAAATTTTCAAAGAACTAAAATTGTATAATCTCTCGTTGTATGCTTAAATTATATCATATTTTATTATTTATGTCAATACACGAAATATCGCAATATGTGGACACTATATACATATATATATATATTTCTAATTTTAAAATAAAATATACTATTTTATTTTAAAATTTATGTGTATTTATACATGAGATAAATTTATTAAATATAATAGTGTATATTTATACACTATTATATTTAATAAATTAGATATGTATATTCTCTTTCTCTTTATATATTATAAAGAGTTTGTTAAAATGTAATTAGTTTTTTTATTTTTTTAATTGAACTAATATTCAACTATTTAAAATTAAATTGTTAGATTATAGCATAGATTTTTAACTTTAAATTAAGAAAGAAGATTAATAAAACTGTTTAAATAAATGCTATTCATTTAATGTTCACTATTAATGGTTAATAAACTTTGAGAGTTGGCTATCAGCCACAGTGGCTACCAGCCCCACCCCCGTATTTTTTTCAAAAATCAAGGAAATTACCCCCTCATACAACTCGAAGAAAAAATAAAGTTGGAACTTGAATAGAAAAAGAAGATGAGATATGCTATATATATGGAGGAATAATGAAATATATAGCAAGTGTAAGTTTTGGGAAAGACAGTTTATGTATGTTGTTGTTGCTAATAGAAAGAGGAGAGCCGATAGATGAAGTAGTATTTTATGATACAGGTATGGAATTTGAGGCAATATACAAGATAAGAGATAGGGTAAGAGAAGAATTAGAAGAAAAAGGGATAAAATATACGGAGTTAAAACCTGAATATCCGTTTGAATATACAATGTTTGAGAGAGAAGTAAAGAAAAGAGATGGTAGTAAAGGAAAAGGGTATTCGTGGTGTGGAGGCAGATGTAGATGGGGAACGAGTGAGAAAAAGAGAATAATAAGAAAGTACATAAAAGAGAGATATGGGGAAGAATATAGGGAATATGTAGGGATTGCGTATGATGAGCCAAAGAGGATAAGAGAAGATGAGAAGAAGATATATCCGTTATATGAGTGGAAGATGAGAGAAAGAGATTGTTTAGAGTATTGTTATAAAAAGGGATATAAATGGGAAGAAGATGGAGTAGAGTTATACGAGATATTAGACAGAGTAAGTTGTTGGTGTTGTTGTAATAAGAATTTAAAAGAGTTAAGGAATTATTGGAAGTACCTACCAAGATATTGGGAAGAGTTAAAGAGATTACAAAGCAAAACGGAAAGACCATTTAGGAATAACAAAGAAAGAATAGAAGAATTAGAGGAGAGATTTAAAAAAGAGGATAAAAAGCATTGACAACTTGGTAGGAACATGGTATTATTAAGGCATAAAGGGAAAAATAAAAGACCTCAAAGGAGAAAGAGTAGAGAGAGAGAAGAAACAGGTTTACTGCAAGATAGTTAAGGTAAATTAAAATTAAATCGTAATTTTGAGAGGTGGTTCAAATCCATTACATTAAAAAATAACCTGTTGAAGAATAAAGAAATGGTCGTACAGCAAAAAATGATAGGAATTATTGAAAATAATTTAACGTTGAAAAGACCATTGAGAAAAATTACTCAAAGAAACACCCTGAAACAGCGAAAAGAAATATATCGCATGGAAAATTGAGATGATAGTTCAATGATGATAGTTCAATAAGGGTGTTGGCTCCTAGGGAGAGGTTTATGGATGAGTACATAAGCCTCTCTTTTCTTTTATTATAGTGAGTGAGAAAAAAAATAGGAGGAAGAAGAAAATGAACGAATTAGAGAGATTATTTAATAAAAAGATGACAGAGAACGGGGACATAGCATATAAAAGTACAGGGAACGATTTATTAGACATATTGTTCATGACGAGTTACTATGAGAAGCACCTAGAAGAATTAAAGTACAAGATAGGTACGAGTGAAAAAGAGAAGATATTTGCGAGGTTTATAAGAGACCCAAGACATGGATTAGGGAGAAGGGATTTAGGTAGAGCCTTAATGTGCCTAAGCAAAGTAGATGCGTTTGACGTAGTAAAGAGTGGTCGATTTGATGACTTGTTGTATATAGGAAGAAAAGAGGACTTAAATGTACTAGTACTAGAAGCGATGAGAGGTAATGAATTAGCGAAGAAGTGGTTACCAAGACTAAATAGTAGAAATGGATATATAGCAAGGGAGATATGCAGACAATATAAATTAAGAGAGAGTGAATATCGAAGACTAATAAGAGTAGAAACGACCGAGAAGAAACTAACAGAGCATAGAGGTAGCGAGATAGAATTTGAACACGTACCGAGTTTAGCGATGATAAAGTATTATGATAGATTTAAACGAGGAGAAGATACAAAAGAAAGATTTGAGGCATATTTAGAGAGTGTCAAAAAGGGAGAGAAAGAGTTAAAAGTATCAACAACAACAGTATATGACATATATAAGAACAGGGAAAAGATTGATGCCGATTTATTCTTTGATAAGTTAGAGAAAATTGAGATAAGTTGTGTACCTATTTTAGATACATCAGGAAGTATGTGGGATAGTAATGACAGTATAGGAAAAGCAATAAGTATTGCTCACTATCTAGCAAAATGTACGACATATTGCAGGGGTTATGTAATAAGTTTTAGTGATAATCCAAAACTAATGAAAATTGATGAGAGAAGTAAACCTGTTTCTACTTGGAATAATTATTGCTTCTTTGGTAACGATAGCAAGTATTCTCGTGAGTTAAATTCAATGTTTACAGGAGATGTAGGAAGCACGAATTTTGGTGCAGTAATGGAACTTTTAGAAACCTTACATGACCTACCTGAATATTTAGTGGTTTTAAGTGATATGGAATTTAATATGGGAAGCCATGAAAGTAAGGAAAAACTACAAAAGTTATGGAAAGAAAAGGGATATACCACTAAAATAGTATGGTGGAATTTTAATTCAAGGAATACAACTGTACCTGAAATGGACGAGATGGGGAACATATATTTAAGTGGATATAGTCCAATGTTATTGAAGTATTTAGAAGTAGGATTTGACGGGGAGAAGTTTTTAGATAAATTATTAAAAGAATATGTAAAAAAAGTTGACTAATCATGGGTATATATGGTATAAATAAGGTGTAGCAATTAAATATTGTTATAGTTACCACTATTTTTAAAAAACACTAACTTAATTGTTAGTGTGGAGGGTATATAATAAAAAGTATAAGGGTGTGCATTTTATATATTTTCCACAGTACCAATTAGGTACTAAAAAAAACCATAAGGACAAGCAAGACGGAAATCAGTAAATATGCTATCAAGTTGATTGGTAGCATCTAGTGTTTTATATTCTCGAAAGAAAAGAATTATTTACAATCGTTCTTTACCTTTTATTAATATTGTTGTATAAAATGTGCTATTTAATGTGTGTGTTTCATTAATTTATTTAAGAATTTCATATTATAATTTAAAACTATTATCTGACTAATTTGTATAATTGTATAATTTCGAGTATATCGCTTTTAAAAATCAAAAAAGTTCGTTAAAATGTATTTAGAAAAGTTGTGAGTAAATCCAGTTCATAACAATGATTTATTAAAATTATTTTTCATATTGACATGAGGATATAAAACATTAGATGGTATCAATTAAATGATACCTTGGTATAATATTCATTTTTATGCCCAAATTGATGAGTTATTTCTTAATAATTCAAACCCCCTTTAAGAAGAAGAATTTTTATTCTTCTTTTTTTTGTATAATAATTGGCAAAAAATGGAAAAAAGTGATATAATTAAAAAAGGTAGTATAATCGGTGTAGAGGTATTGGCATGGGTAATTTAGGGAAAATCATACATAAAAAGAAGAAAAGTGTAAAAATCACTAAATAAAAGGTGTTTTTTGCACTTTTTTTGCAAATTTGGAGGAAAAATTAGTGAGAGCGATAACAAATTTAATGATAGATGAGTGGAACGTGAAAAAAATATGTTGGATGGGGTACAAAGTAAGCAAAGAAAATCCATATACTTATCATCACATAAAAAAAAGATGTGTAGGTGGAGAAGAAAGTATTGAAAATGGAGCAATCTTAACGAAAATTGCTCATGAATATTTACATATATTAGAAACCCACGACACGGAAAAGTATATATATATAAATAATGTGCTAAAACAAATAAACGAGCAAGGTTTTATGCCCCTAGAAAGACAATTATTAGCGATTAATTCAATATTAGAAGAATTTGAAAGAGAAAATAGATATGTAAAGAGCAAAAAAGGGAAAATGTTGATAAAAAAGGAGTATATAGAGGGGAGGATATGTCATGAAAGAATTTTTGGAAAAGATAGACGACATTAGATTTTTTGAAGTTGACGATTTCTATCATAGAAAAGACGAGATAAAAGAAAAATATAACAAATTAAATAATGGCGAGAAAGAGATGTATAAGTGGTATTTTTACTTCCAATTTTGCTTATTGAAAAATCCTTTAAAAGAAATGTTGTGGACTTTTTTAAACATGGAGTGCGATATTTATTTTTTGTCAGAGATGGCAAATGAATATCGAATTTTTTGCAATAAAAGGAAAAGACTTTACGAGAAAGAAGAAAGCGAAGTAGAATTTGATTAGTATAATATTTATATGTTATACTCAAAACGAAAGAAAAAGAGGTTAAAAAATGGAAGAATTAAAAATTGTGGAATTGATTTTTAAATCGATAATCAATTATATAATACCTCTACTATTAGGATATTTTATATGTGGAATTAAGAATTATAGAAAGAGAGATGCTTCCCAAGAGGAGGCTCTTAAATGTTTATTAAGAAGTACTATAACAAGCAAATATTTCGTATATACCGAATTAGGAAAAATACCCCAATATGAGAAAGAGAATTTGAATTACATGAACGAGCAATATAAAATAATGGGAGGTAATAGTTATATAAAACAAATAATGATAGAGATAAACGAATTACCAATCGAATATGTCCATCATGACAATAAAAGAATTGACAAATAGTCAATTTTTTGGTATAATATGCCCCATTTAAGGGGGTATTTATGGAAAAATATAAAATAAATTTGCCTAAATATAACTATATTTTAAAAAATGTTATATTTGATGAGCCTAAAAAAGAACGACAAATCTTTGAATTATCAATAAAAGGTTATAATAATACAGAAATTGGATTTAAGATTGGCATGTCTAGTAAAACAGTTTATCGAAGAAAAAAAGAAATAAATAAAAAAATAATGCATTTATTATAATTTTTTTAGGCTTTAATAGGACAAAAATAAGACAACTTTAAAACAAGTATAAGACAAAAAGCAGACTTTTTGCCTTTTTTTTGCATTTACAAAAGAAAAAATACATATATTATATAAGGCGAAAGAGGGCAAAGCATGGTAGAAAAGTTAAAAGTAAAAGCAATATATGAAGATTTTGTGAAAAATATAAGCCTAACAAACGAGCAAATAAAAATATTAGAGATGTTAATAAAAAGAGAAAGCATAGTAAAAATAAGTATGGAAATAGGTGTAAGCCAAAGGACAATCGGATATGAGATAAGAAAGTTAAAAAATTTATATAATGATTATTGTAAAGTGCAACTATCAAAAACATTGTTGTTGATTGAGTAGTTGCTTTTTATTTGCAAATTTGAATTAAATTAAAAAATTATAATGAAATCAGAAAGGAGATAAAGATATGAAGCCTAAAAAACTTTTACTTTATTTCCTTTTATTAATTTAGGAGGTTTTTAAGATGTATGGAAACTATATAAATCCTTATGTAAATCAAAAAAGTTACTATCCTTACTATCCAAATAATATAAATGATAATCAAAACAAAATAAATCCTATACAACCTATACAAACATCTGCTCCAATTGGTCTTTTAGGTAAAACAGTTGATAGTATTGATGTAGTTAAAGCGATGGATATTCCATTAGATGGTAGCACGAGTTATTTTCCTTTAAGTGATGGTAGTGCAATAGTTACTAAAAAATTACAAAGTGATGGGACAAGTAAAATTATAATTTACAAGCCTATTGAAGAAAAAAAGGAAAAGGAACAAACGTATGTTACATATCAAGAACTAGACGAAAGACTAGAATTAATTGATATAGAAGATATTAACGACATTAAAGACCTAAAAGATGAACTTAAAAACCTCCAAAAAGAAATAAAAGAAGTTAAAAGTCAATTAAAAGACAAGGTGGTTAAAAAATGAATAACAACCCAATAAACATAATAAAAATGTTAATGACAAAAGGAAACCCACAACAAATGTTGAAAAAAATGGTGGGGAATAATCCAATGCTTAACAATTTAATTGACATGGCTCAATCAGGAAATAGTAAAGGTGTTGAGGAATTTGCAAGGAATTTTTACAAAGAGAGAGGCAAAGACTTTGACAAGGAATTTAAAGAGTTTATGAGCCAATTTAAGTAGGTATCAACAAATCTTGCAAGTGATGTTTGATATATATGTTTCTTACGAAACAAAAAAATTAAAAAGGAGGAAAAATGAACGAAAGTATGTTAAGTCCTGCTGATGTTGCTGTTTTGTCAGGTAATACTGGAAATCGAAATGATGGTTATGGATTTGGCGAAAATGGTGCATGGTGGATTATCCTATTTCTTATCTTTGGTTGGGGAAGAAATGGCTTCGGAGGAGGCTTTGGATATAATGGTATGAGCGGTGTAGCAGACAATTATGTTTTAGCAACTGATTTTGCAACTATCGAACGTAAATTAGATACTATTTCTAATGGAATTTGCGATAGTACATTTGCTTTAAACAATACTATGACAAATGGTTTTGCTTCAACACAACAAACATTATGTCAAGGTTTTTCAGGAATTAATCAAAATATTGTAGCCAATGGATATGAAACAAGACTTGGAATACAAGGTCTTGCTAGTCAATTAGCAAATTGTTGTTGTGATTTAAGACAACAATTAGCAGATTGTTGTTGCCAAACTCAAAGAGGTTTAGATGGTATTAATTACAATATGGCTATGAATACGAACAATATCCAACAAACATTATGCAATAATACTCGTGATATTATTGATAACCAAAATGCAAATTATCGTGCATTACATGATGAAATTGTTGCAAATCGTATGGAAGATAAGAACGCACAAATTCAAGCACAACAAAATGAAATTAATGCTTTAAGGCTTTCTGCTTCACAAGAAAAACAAAACGCATATCTTCTAAACGAATTAAAAACTTGTCCAGTGCCTGCTTATGTAGTACCTAATCCAAATTGTTGCTATAATTACTCAATTTATGGTGTTGGGTACGGAAATAACAATTGTAATTGTGGAAATTATTAAAAGTAAGTGTCTTAACGACTAACCTGATTACAGGAACTTGCTTATTTGGTCGATTTCGACCAAATTGAGATAGGCAAGCCCTATCTCTTTTATTTTATAAAGAAAGGAATTGATAAAAAATGATACAAAGTGTTTTAGAGCCTATCACAATTCTTTCTAGTAATTCATCTCCAATTTCATTTGCAAATGACGATATAAGGACTAGAAGTGCAAATTGTTGCAATTGGTTGCAACACAACGAGGGTTCTCCATTATACAAAATATTATGTGGTGGAATATATGAAATTTCTTTTAATGCTAATGTTACTTCTTCTGTTGAGGGAACTATTGCACTCGGTTTATATCAAGATGGAGTGTTAATTCAAGGAACTGAAATGATTGCTCAAATAACTACTACTGGCGACTATGTAAATATTTCGTTTGATAAATTAATTAAAGTATGTTGTCGTGGTAATGCAACTTTAACTATCGCTTCAATACCTAGCATTTTAACAGGGGATACTCCACCAAGTACAACAACTATTACAGAAGTACCAATAATTCAAAATGCTAATCTTTCAATAGTTAAAAAATGTCAATAGGAGTTGTATTATGGAAGAAACCAAAGAAAAAAATGTATTACATAAAACAACCGAAGAAGTTGAAAAAATAATAGATAGTATATTAGAACAAGGAATACAACAAGAAAATTTAGAAATATTATATAAATTAGTAGATATACATAAAGATATTGCTAA
>CALXVD010000030.1 GCA_944391865.1 uncultured Clostridia bacterium | reverse complement strand
TTTCTTTTTGAGTACGAATACTTCAAAGTATTCTCTTAAAGGATTTTATTGTTTATTTTTCAATGTACTTTTGCGTTCTTGTTTTTTTCAGAACGTTCATTATTATACTACCCAAGTTTTTAAAAGTCAACACTTTTTTTAAATTTTTTTAAATATTTTAGAGTACAAAAAAAATTAGCAATTTTAAGTTGTAATGTTATAAATTTTATGTCCAAAATATTACTAATTTTATACTTTATTTCTAAAATATATAAAATATTTCTTCATATTTACTTGGTACTATTTTATGATACCATTTTGTTTTTACTTTGTCAACATAATTTTAAAATTATTTTTAGTTTTTTTGAAGCTTTTTAAATAAGATATTTATGTTAGGATTTTAGATAATAATTAATGATATAAATTGGAATTTTTTTGTGATGTGTGAGGTGCGAAGTGCGAGGTGTGCTTTTAGGGTTAGGCTACGTAAGGCTTACCATAATTTCACACTTCCCACATCTCACTTCTCACTTCTCAAAAACAAATTCCAATTTATATAATTAAATGAAAATTTTGCTCGGAGCTATTTCTTTTCTCTTATTAATATAATAGGTGTTAGTTGTTTTCCTTGCCCAGAAGGGTTATCTTTTATTAGTCCCTTTAGTTCTTCTTCGCTTAGTGTTATATCAGAAGAATGCCCTAATACTTCTTGTCCTAAATCATTTGCATCTACAATCATACAGCTAATTCCTAATTTTTCTTTTATTTCGTCACATACTCTACTTGGATTTTCTGGTATTTTTATACCTATATCTCCATATTCTTTCCATACATGGTCATAAAATCCATCTAGTCCACTAACTTCTTGTCCAACTATTTTATAAAATACTCCTTTTTTCCCAAATAATTTTGTAATTGCACTAGCAACACTTGCCCATAATACTTTAAATAGTCCAACGGTGTCTATGGCATATTGCATTTTTATAGTTTCACCAACTCCAACTCCCGTATCTGGATGTGAAGCAAATTTGGATAAAAATTTTGCCCAAAATCCTATTTTTATATCTTCTCTTTTAACAATTCTATTTTGGCATAATGCAATTATTTTTTCACTACTAGACACTATATCTCCTTCTTGGTATATTGGACTTACATATTCTTTGAAAATATCAATGTAACTTTCTCCTTGCTTTACAAATCTAGTTTTAATTGCATGTCTTAAATATGTTTTGCCATTTACTTCTATTTCTACATTTTTTCCTTCATTTGCGAAAAACTCCATATAACTCACACCTTTTTTATTTTATTATGGTTTTATTATAATCTAACTTTTTAATTTTAGCAATAATATTTGGTAAATTGTAATTTGTAATACGAATTTTTTGGAACGATTGTAGGGGTCGCCGCCCTCGGCGACCCGCATACCAATATTTTCGGGTCGCCGAGGGCGGCGACCCCTACAACATTTGCAATTAATTAAACCTACAAATTACAATTTATCTATTATATTATTGTTATTTTTTATTTTCATTCGAATATACTTTATCAAGGAGAGTTATATGGGAACAAAGGGATTAGATTTTAAACATAAGGAAGTAATTAATATTACAGATGGAAAAAGGCTTGGTTTTGTTCAAGATGTTACAGCCGATTTGGAAAGTGGAATTATAACTTCCATAATTGTTCCCGGTAGTAATAAACTACTTAATATGTTTTCTAACAACAATGATATTATAATACCTTGGCAAAATATTAAATGTATTGGTGATGATGTTATTTTAGTTGAAATTTGATGTCATTTATACATTTTCTTTATTCTTTCTATTGCACTTTTTTCAAGTCTTGATACCTGTGCTTGTGATATTCCTATTTCGTCTGCTACTTCCATTTGTGTTCTTCCGTCAAAAAATCTTTTTGATAATATTGTCTTTTCTCTTTTATTTAATTTTTTCATAGCTTCTGCAATGCTTATGTTTTCTGCCCAAAATTCATCCGAATTTTTTGAATCTTTTATTTGATCCATCACATAAATACTTTCGCTTCCTTCATCATATATTGGCTCTTGAAGTGATACTGGATCTTGTATTGCATCTAAACTAATAACTATTTCTTCTTTTTCCACTCCTAGCTCCTTTGCAATTTCCTCTATTGTAGGCTCTTTTTCATTTTCTTTAGTTAATTTTTCTTTTGCTTGCAGAGCTTTATATGCCAAATCTCTTACAGATCTACTTACTCTAATTGGATTATTATCTCTTAAATATCTTCTAATTTCTCCAATTATCATTGGAACTGCATATGTGCTAAATTGAACATTTAAATTTATATTAAAATTATCTATTGCTTTTATTAAGCCTACACACCCTATTTGAAATAAATCGTCTGCATTCTCTCCGTCTTCCTCCGAACCTTTGCACTACACTTAAGACTAAACGCAAGTTCCCATTTATAAATTTTTCCCTAGCTTCATTATCTCCATTTTTTATTTTTATTAATAATTCATTTTTTTCTTCATTTGATAGCACAGGTAATTTTGCTGTGTTTACCCCACAGATTTCTACCTTATTAATCAAATAAAAAACCCCTTTCTGCAAATAATTGTATTTGTATTATTTACAAAAAGAGGAAAATTTATTCTTCTATATTATACTGTTATTTCTTCTTTAATATTATTAAATTTTGCATCTCCTATTCCGGAAACGTTTTTAATATCTTCTATTGAATCAAAATCTCCATTTTCTTCTCTGTATTGTATAATTTTTAAAGCTGTTGATGGTCCTATCCCTGATAATGTTTCGAGCTCCGTTTGTGATGCTGTATTTATGTTTATTTTTTTTGATGTACTATCTTCGTTATTAATTATTCCCTCACCCGCTTCTTCAATTATATATTCTACATCTTCCTTATTATTTTTATTTGGAATATATATTTTTTGTCCATCTTCTACTTCATATGCTAAGTTTATATTTGATAAATCAGCATCTTCTGTTGTTCCACCTGCTTTATCAATTACGTCTGCAATTCTAGAACCTGCTTCCAACTCGAGAATTCCTTCTTTTTTTACTTCTCCTGCAATATGAACTATTATCTCTTTTTCTATATCTTCTATTTTTATTTTCTTTGTTTCTATAGTATTCTCTTCTGTTAATTCTAGTTCTGTATAATTATCATTAGATTTTTTTATAATGTAATAACCTATAAAGATAACCATTAAAACTGTTATTAATATTAGAATAATTTTTTGTTTTTGACTTAAAAATTCCATAAGCGCCTCCTTAAAAAATAATTTTTAAATTTATTATTTTTTTGTATAAACTTCATCAAAATATTGTTTTTAATCTTAAATTAAGATATTATATTTATATAATTAAAAGTAAAATGTAGGGGGAAATAAATAAATGAAAATAATAAGAAATATTTTTATTTGTATGCTATTAATATTTAGCTTAATAATTAGTTTGAATTTTAATGTTTATGCAGAAGAAGTAGATAAGCCGGATATATCTTCTCCTTCCGTTTTATTAATGGATCTTTCTTCTGGAAAAGTTTTATTTGAAAAAAACATGAATGATAAAAGATATCCTGCTAGTCTTACAAAAATAATGACAGCAATTTTAACAATAGAAAACTGTAATTTAGATGAAGTTGCAACAGTTAGTTCCAATGCTGTTATGTCTCTTTCTTCTGGATATGTTACAGCAAATCTACAGGTTGGAGAAGAACTTACAGTAGATCAACTTTTACATGTATTGATGGTTGGTTCTTCAAATGATGCTGCAATAGTCCTTGCTGAACATATTTCTGGTTCTGTTGAAGAGTTTTCTAAATTAATGAACGAGAAAGCAGCTGAGATTGGTTGTGCCTCTACACATTTTGTTAACCCAAACGGAACTCATGATACTGATCATTACTCTACTGCTTATGACTTAGCGTTAATTGCAAAATACGCTATGCAAAACCAAACTTTTAGGCAGATTGTTTCTACTACTTCATATCAGCTACCAGCAACCGATAAATATAAAAATAATGATAGATTATTTACAACTACAAATTCACTTTTAATTGTCAACAACAATAATAGAGCTGATAATTACTATTATAAATATGCTACTGGAATAAAAACTGGTTTTACAACTCCTGCAGGTAATTGCTTAATAGCTTCTGCAAACAAAGATGGACTAGAATTGTTAACTGTAGTATTAGGGGCGGGAGATACTAAATCTGGATTAAGTGCTAGGTACATAGATACTATAAATCTTTTTGAATATGGATATGATACTTATACTTTAATGGAAGTTGTAAAAGCAGGCGGGGTAGTACAAACTGTAAACATTGATAACGCAACTAGAGATACTAAAAGATTAGAAGCTGTCGTGGAAAACGACGTTTCTGTACTAGTAAAACAATCTGACAAAGATTCGCCAGTTATACCAGAAGTAAAATTAAATGAAGGTTTAAAGGCTCCAATAAAAAAGGGAGATATTATAGGTACAGTTAAATATACTGTTGAGGGAATTGATTATGAGGAAAATTTAATTGCTAAAAATGATGTTAAAAGCTCAAAAGTATTTATTAATTTTATTTTTATTGTTATTATAATTATATTTGTATTTTTATATTTTAGATCTAATAAGAAAATTAATAAAAGAGTAAAAAATAAAAAACGTATAAAGTAGTAAAATGGGGGCTAATTAAAGCCCCCATTTTTCTATTCATTTATTTCGTTTACTTGTTCTTCAGAAGATGCATCAACGTTTTGCTCACTACTTGGCACATCATTAAATAATTCATCAACTAATTCTTTTGTTGCTTCTTCATCATATTCAAAGAAAGATATTCCATTTATATAGTTAGATTGTCCTGGTAATTGTTCAGCTTTAATGTTGTTTGTATCCATTTGTATTGCATATGGAATATAATCTTTTAAAGTAGCAAAATTCATATTAGTTTTAACATATTTTTGTGCAATATCTAAAATATTTCCTATTTCTGTAACATTTTTAAATTGTATTGTTTGTTTTGCTATTGCTATTATAACTTCTCTTTGTGTTCTCATTCTTCCGAAATCTTCTATTCCATAATCATATGAATATGTTGAACCATCAGCATTATGTCTAAATCTAACTAATTGTTCTACTTGATCTCCATTTAATGTTTGCATACCGGCTTTTAAATTAACATGTAAGTCTTGTTTATTATCATCGTATTTCATATCTATTGGAACATTAAATTCTACTCCACCTATTACATCTACTAATTCTACTAATGCTTCTGTATCTATTAATATATAATTTTGTATATTTAATCCTGTTATTTCATTTACTTCTTCTAACGTTCTTTCTGGGTTTTCTCCTCCATTATAAACCGCATTAATTTTGTCGCTTGTTGTAGCATATGCTTTGCTATCACCTATAAATGTGTCTCTTGGAATTGATAACATTGAAGCCTTTTGCGTCTTTGGATCATATGAGCAGACAATTATTGTATCTGACATTCCTGTGCTTTCTCCCATGGCAAGTATATATAACTTGTCAAGATTTTTAACTGTTTCTTTATTGTGCCCTAAAAGTGCTGCAAGCCAATTTCCATTTAAATCATAGACTCTTTTAGCAAATACTATTCCTGCTATTGCTAATAAAATTAATACGATTATAAATATTTTTAATCCAATATGTTTTTTCTTTTTTGTTTTATTTTTAGTTTGCTTTTTTGTTTCGACTTTTACTTCTTCTTTTGTATTTTTTTCGCTATCCATTTTTATTTATCACTCCTATTTTTGCAACTTGTTTATTAGTATAACAAAAATAGATATAAATATCAACATTTATATCTATTTTTTTATATGTTTAATATTTTCTTAAAAAATTATATTTAATAGTATATTATTATTATAAATTTGCTTTGTAATAAATGAATCATTTATAGTATTAGATACATCATTTTTCATTAAAGGCGATACTAAATAAATAATTGCAAGTATTACATATACTATAAATATTCCTCTTATTAATCCATATACTGTTCCACCAAGTTTGTTTGCCTGCTTTAAAATAGGTAATTTAGTAATCAGATCTGCAAGTGCTGTAATAAATCTTAAAATTATTTTTATTACAATAAAAATTAATATTAATACACATACTTCAATTAATTTAATTGCAAATGTATTTGCTATTTGCTCTATTGTATTATTGGTTTCACCTATTATTTTATTTGTTATTCCTGTTTGTTCTTCTATTTCTATTGGTTCATCTTGTTCTACTCCTTCGGGCTTTATTTTTTCTATTATAGTATTTTTAATGTTATCATCTATAGAAGTATTGTCTATTATTGCATTGCTTATAGGTTTATACAAAATTAAGGCTACTACAATTGCAATAAAAAATGATAATAACCTTATTGCCGCTTTTACTAAACCCTGCTTATATCCTATAAAAGTAAATAGTGCAATTAATAAAATAACAATTATATCTATTATGACTGACATAATTCTACCTCCAATTTATTTAAACTTATATTATAATGGTAAGATTTTAATTGTATTTTTTGCTACAATTCCTGCAACATTATTGCAAAATACAATCTCCTGTATTTCCTGTGAAGATTGATATTTTTTTACTAACCAGCCTCTATCATTTATAAATACTACACTGGTTCCCAAATCTACAGCAATTATTTCTCCTTGTACATAAACCTTTTTAGGTATGTTTTCTAATGTGTAATTTGATACCTTTTTACTATCAATATCAGTTATTTGTAACTCTGCCTTTGCATTAAATGGCCCATCAGATTTTTTTATAATTTTTATAGCTTTTGAGGTTAAATTTACATCTGCAAATAATGCCTCTTCTTCTCTTAAACTAATCAATTCTGCATTCTGATCTCCGTTTAATATATCTATATGTTCATCATACATACATATTAATTCATTTTTGTTATTATATTTTATATTTATAATTAAATCATTTACTGCAGCTACATATGAATATTTAATAGATTCTGAAGAGTTTTTTTGAGCTTCTTCTATTGATATCGTTTTTATTGTTGATTGGACAACAATTCCAGAAACATTAGCCTCGGCTATAGCTAAATATTGATTATCATTTGATATATCTGTGTCTATAACGCTGGTTGTAGATAAATAATTTTTAAATAATTCATTTCCATCTGCATCAAATACATATACTACATTTTTGTAACTTGAACCTTCTGTAATTACTGATACGTATCCGTTTTTATTGATATTTATACTAGCTATTTTATCTTCTAAATTTTTCTGCCATACAATATTTTTTCCATTAATTAAATATATTTTTTGTCCATTTTTTTCAGCAACACATAAATAATTCCCATTCGCTTCAAATATTGGATTAGATATTTCTATTTCTATTGTATGTTCTTCTTTTCCAGATTTATTGTATAGTTTTAATATATTCTCATTTAAAACTCCAATATATTTGTCATATGCACATATATTTATATTTGCCGAAGGTTCTATTGCAATAGATGGCAAATTATCCTCATACACTTCTTTCCTAAAAATATATTTATCAAAAATTATTCTACATTTTTCATTAGTTGTATAAAGCACAATAAATGTAACTATTAATAAAATACAAATTACTATTGCAATTAACTTAAATACTTTACTTTTATTTAATTTTCTATTTTGCTCATTATTACTTTCCACTTTTGTTCCATTAAACATATAATATTTCATAAATTTGCACCTTTTCTATATGTTTATTTTATTATTTTATTTATATCAAACCTATACTTGTTTTTCAAGTTATTTTATTTGAATAATAGAAAAATTATCTGAAGCACCCCTAAGTATCCGAATATGGGGTACAAAAGATTTATTAGATTTGAAAAACCTAGTTGACCCATTAAAATTGAAAAAGCACACATACTAAATGAACATATCATATATATCTTTTTATTTTTTGTAATATTGCTTAAAAATCCATAGCCTGATGATATTGCCGTCGTAAATACAGCTATTAATATAACTATTCCATATAAATATTTAAACCAATGTCCTAATGTATTTGCAATATATATTATTGGTATTTCTATTCTCTCTATTTCTGACAAAAATAAATTTAATAATAAAAATATTGTAATAGATAATATAAGCATAATAAATACTGTGAAAGTAGAAGTTAATTTCGCTTCATTTTTTCTTACTATGTATTTTTTTAAGCTAATTAATATTGGTATTAAGCTTATGCTATTATAGCTTGCATATAAAATACTGCTTAATAACCAATAAATAGATTTACTTTCTCCATTAATATTTGTTAAATCTATATGATTTATTTTTCTGATTCCTAAAAAAATAATTAATAAAATAAGTGTCGGGATTAAATAAGTATTTATTTTTATTACTCCTTCAATATTTTTAGAAAATGTTGCAAAGGAAAGTACAGCAATTATTACTGCTCCAAACCATTTAGAAATATTTAATTCTTGTATAAAATATGTGGCAAATCCCGCTACCATTATATTAAAAGATATTAAAAGAAATATATTTATAATGTTGCTGACACTATCCTTTGCAATTTTATTGCTACTTATTTTGCTCGGCATTATATACGATATAAAGTCATGATAATTATTAATATTATTTTTTAAAATAATATTAAACGTTTTCCAAATTATAAAACCCATTAAAAAAATCGATACACAAATCCCAATTAGACCATTTATTCCATATCTATTAAAAAATGTGTATATTTCCTGTCCAGAAGCAAAACCTGCTCCAATAATTGTGCCAATAATAACAAACACAGATTTAAAAATATTTTTTATGCTATTTTCTATTATTATCAATCCCTTCTATTTATATATCTATGTTTTATTCTGATGAATATTATTATTTTTCTAGAATATATTTAAACAACTTATCTTACTAATTAGGAGGACTTTATGGAATTTTTATATCCATTTATAATTGCATTTATATTAGTTTTTATTTCTGAACTAGGTGATAAAACTCAGCTTTTGGTTTTATCTTTTTCTACTAAGTTAAAAATTAGAACAATCATACTTGGTGTTGCTCTTGGTTCTTTATTTAGCCATGGAATTGCAATTATTTTTGGAAGTTTTTTAGGTAATATAGAAAATCATACCTTTCAATACATATTAAAATTAATTACATATTTTTCTTTTATTATTTTTGGATTTTTAACTCTAAGAAATAAAACTGAAGATTCTAAGAATATAGAAAGCGAAAATAAAATTTTAAAAAATTCCTTAAAATACTCTTTGTTTATTGCTTCTGCAATTGCTATTGGTGAATTAGGTGATAAAACATTTCTCGCGTCTATTGGTTTAGGAATTGAGTATCCAGATTACAAAACATTTCTTGTTTTAGGTGCAATTACTGGTATGGTTATTAGCGATCTAATTGCGGTGATCTTTGGTAAAGCTTTAAGCACAAAAATACCAGAAAATATAATTCAAAAATTTTCTGGTATTCTGTTTTTAATTTTTGGTTTTATTGGATTATTAAATTTTATTTTGTGAATTTTTTGTTTTGTCGATAAAAGTTTTTCTAAGATTTTGTTGACTATTAATAAAAAATGTGTTATTATATTAAACGTTCTAAAGAACATGGTCCGGTAGCTCAGCTGGATAGAGCAACGGCCTTCTAAGCCGTGGGTCGGACGTTCGAGTCGTCTCCGGATCACCAAAAGAACCTGAATACTCAGGTTCTTTTATTTTTTATAAATTTATATTTTTCTTGCAACAACTACCATTCTCCCATCTTCCTGAGAATACTCGCAAGTAATTAGTGTAATTAATTGTTCTCCATAGCTTGCTGTTTTGCCAGTATCGTATAGTTCTATTTCTTTACAATTATTTATATATTCGTTATATTCATCTTCATTTTCAAAGTCATAGCAATAATAGTATCTAAATACATTTTTCTCACTTTTATAAAATACTCTTGATTTAAATACACTTATAATTTCATATTCATCTTCTTTTTCTTCTGTTGTTATTTTAATAATTGGATGTTCTTCATAAAAGCTTTTATCTTGGTATTTTAGTAAATCTTTAAACATTTGCCCACCACTTTGCATATTATGCCCATAAATAATAACATTGGAATTATTATCTTTTAAATCAGATTTAGAATTCATAAATATAGATCCATAATAATTTTCTTCTTTTTTATAGTCGTGTGTTAGATAATAATCATTGTTATCTGTTTGAAGAAGAGGGTAGCTAATATTTGTATCTTCTATTCTTATCCAGCCTTTTATATCTGAATTTTCTTTTTGCAGTTCTTTTACTTTGTCTATAAATTCGTTGTTTTTATTTTCTGCTACTTCCTCATTTGGTATTTCTTTTTGCAAATCTTCGTATAGCTCTTTGTTTTTATAGGAATTAATAAAATACCATGCTAAATAAACAGTAGAACAAATTAAACAAATAGAAAAAAATATAATTAATATTATTTTTAATTTACTTTTTTTGTTTTTTGACTTTTGTTTTTCCTCTCTCAATTATTTTCTCCTTTATATATTAATACCCTAGAATTATATTATATTTTATATAATAATTCTAGGGTATATGTTTATTATTCAAAAAACACATATACTTAAAATATCACTTAAATTTATTAACTCGTTATCTAATTTTATTTTCTTTTTTATATAATCTATCTTTGTTACCATTCCTATTTCTTCAACATATTGCTTATTCTTATAGTATTTAATTTTTATTTTGCTACCTATATCTATTTTGTTAAATTCGTTTTCTAATTCTTTTAATTTATCTTCTGATAATTCTTTTCTTTCTTCATATTCAATTTCTTTTTCAGATAGTGCATCTTTTAATCCTTTTAATGCATCGAATGGCATAAATTGCTTTGCTCTATCTTTTCTATCCACTATTATGGCCCCCAATTAATTTATTTCTCATAATAGTATTTGCATCTTCTTCAAGGTTCATTCCTCTTAATACAGAATTTTTTCCTAATTTACTTTTTATTTCAACTATTGCACTTTCTAGTTTTCTTTCTTTTTCTAATTTTTTTTGGTCTACAAACAAATTTAATTGCACTCCTGGCTCCTCTATAACATTTACAAAGCTAATTCCTATTCTTCTAATTGGCATATTTCTATTAGTTGTTTTATCATATATTCTTAAAAATGCTTTTGTAAGCTCTGTATAAGAATTGGTATAGTTTAATGTGTGTGCTGTTCCTCCTGTTGCATTAATTACATTTTTTGAATATCCAATATATAAACAAACTGTTTTTGTCACTAAATTTTTTTCAACTAATCTTAAACTTCCAAGTTCAACCATTTCTTTAACTAAAAGTCTTGCTTTTTGGAAATTGTAATCTTTAAATAGCACTTGACTATTAGATATTGAATTGTTTTTGGGTGTATATTTTTTTATATCTTCCATTTTGCAACTTTCTTTTCCCCATGCATGGTCAATTAACAATTCTGCATTTATACCAAATTCTTTGTATAGTCTTTTTTGCTCGCAATTGGCAACATCATGCATATTATATAGTCCCATTTTATTTAGTCTTTTTTCTATTCCTTTACCTATCTGCCAAAAATCTGTAAGAGGCTTATGGTTCCATAGTTCTTTTATATATTTTTCCTCATTTAAATATCCTATATTATCAGCCGAATGTTTTGCTGTAATATCTAATGCAACTTTAGCAAGATACATATTTGTTCCAATTCCTGCTGTTGCAGTAATTTTATAATTTTCGTAAATATCTTTTATAACTATTTTTGCAAGTTCAATAGCATTCATATTATACATTTTTAGATAGTGTGTTGCGTCTATAAATGCTTCATCTATTGAATAAACATGAATATCTTCTTTTGAAAAATATTTTAAATATATTCCATAAATATTTGCAGAATATTCAATATACTTTTTCATACGTGGCATTGCAGTCATATATTTGATATTAGGCGGTATTTCGAATACTCTGCATCTATTCTTCACACCAAGCATTTTCATTTTAGGAGAAACAGCAAGGCATATTGACCCTTTCCCACGGCTTGGGTCAGCAACAATTAAATTTGTAGAAAAAGGATCAAGTCCTCTTTCTACGCACTCAACAGATGCATAAAAAGTTTTTAAATCTATACAAAAATATATGTTTTGCATTTACTTTCCCCTCACAATATGGTATACAACAATTATAACATTAATTTTTTCAAAAGTAAACATATGTTCGTATATAGTTTGTTATTATTTTAATTTTTGATGTAACAAATTTTATATAAAAAGCTCTAATTATGCAAAGATGTTTGTGAGTGTAATTTTTTAAGAATAAATTATTAATAGAAAAATAATAAAGATTGGAGGTGATAAAGTGCAAAAATTATTAAAATACATTATAATAATTCTTTTAATAATAATTATCGGATTTATTAGTTTTAAATTTTTTAATAAAACAGAAGATACGGATACTGATGTTGAAACTAATGCACCTAAAGAGGTATTTAAAAATCCTGAAACTATAGTATATCAAATTAATGGAAAAGAAAAATTTAGATTAAGTAAAGAGGATGATAAGTATAATCAAATATTAGATAAATTAAATTCTTCTCTTATAGAAGATTTCACTTCTATACAAGTAGCCAGAGAAAAATTTGCTACTATTACTTATATAAACAATATTGAGGAACAAATATATTCGAGCAATGCTGTTTTGAGATTAATTTATAACGAAATAAAAGAAATAGATATCATATTTGAAGAAGATAGTGTCTTAGATATTATATATGTGGATAATGGAAAGTATGAATGTTTTAATGCCTTTGAAGAAGCTTCTCAAAAAGAATTAAAAGATTATTTAGATAATATATAATGGGACGTGAACGAAGAGACGGACTTTTGAACAAGGGGACGGACTTTTGGTTCAGTTCTTGAACCAAAGGTCCGTCCCCTTGTTCATTACTTTTTTAATTTATTTTTTATACTATTTAATTTTTTATAACATTTTTCACTAATATTAAATATTGTATTCATAAATGGATTAAATACCATATCTAATTCATTTACAAATTCTACAAAATCTCCATTAAATCCTTTTTTAAATCTATATACTCCATATTGTGGGTCATGTTCGTCTTTAAAACCAGATACCCCTCTAAAATCATAGATATCGCATTTACTTTCTAGTCCCCATTTCATCATCTCAAATTGCAATAAATAATTTGGCATTAAATTTCTATATTTATTTGAACTTCCACCATATAGATACCAAACTTTATTACCATATTTTATTGGTAAAACTGCAGATATTGGCGTTCCCTCATGCTCTGCAATTATTAGTTTTACATGATCTGGTCCCATGCAATCATAGATGCGTTCAAAATATGATAGTGGTCTTATAAAAAAGTTATCTCTTGATCCTGTTTCTTTCATAATATCATAAAATATCTTTAAATCCTCTTTGGTTCCTTCTCTTATAGTTACACCCTTTTTAATTGCAAGCCTAATATTATATCTAGTTTTTTGATTAAAAGAAGCAAGCAGTTCATCTTCTGTTTTATTAGTTAAAGTTAATCTAAATACATATTTAGGTTGTATAACTTGGTCTATATTTTTTATATTTTCTTTCATTTTGTATCCAAGTTCTTTTGCAATATTTTTAAATTCTTCGTCTGTATTTGGCACATCTGGATCCATTCTAAATATAAATGCTTTATATTTTTTTGCAATTTCTTTTGCTTTTTCTGTTAATTTTTTTAATGTTTCTCTATCGTGTTCATCACATACAAAACCTCTTGGGGCATACATTATATATCTATTAAAAATTGGTACTTTTCTCAAAAGAATGCTCATTGTTCCTTTAATTTCCCCATTTTCTTCAATTACAATCATTTCATTCTTCCAATCTGATTTTACCTTTGCCCACTCTGGTGATTGCAAAAAATGTGATTTTTTATTGGTTTCTAAAAATTCCATTAGATTTTTATTATCTTCCATTCTATTCATCCTTTTCTCGTTTGATTATCTGGTGACAGTATATCATTAATACAAATCATTTGCAATTGGGAATTAATTAAATTGAAATTTGTTTTTGTGATGTGTGAGGTGCGAAGTGTGAGGTGTGCTTTTAGATTTAGGCTACGTAAGGCTTACTCTAATTTCGCACTTCTCACATCCCACTTCTCACGTCTCATTCAAATTCCAATTTAATTCATATTTTTTTAATTTTTGTTAATAATATACTTGGTGAATAAAGCGAAAATAAATTTTCACTTTATTCGCTGTAATCGCTAATGCCTTTGAGCCTTCCTCATATTATTCGGAAGCTCAAATCGGCCAATAAAAACCTCTTTCATTCTCGCAATTTATGCTAGAGGTTTTAATAATTTATTGTTTATTATATAAATTGCTCGAATGGAGGTTTTTTATGAATTATTCTTATTGGGTAGAAAGTACTAAAAAAACAAATTATCCTGAAATATCAGAAAATATTGATACTGATGTTTTAATTATTGGTGGTGGTATTACTGGTATTGCAACTGCATATATGCTTTCTAATTCTGGTTTAGATATATGCCTTGTAGATGCAGATAGAATAGCTATGGGTGTTACTGCAAATACTACTGCAAAAATAACAAGTCAGCATGAACTTTTATATGATTATTTACTAAATTCTTTTGGTTTTGAAACTGCAAAGGGCTATTTAGATTCTAATGAGGATGCAATAAAAACAATTTCAGATATAATAAAAAAAGAAAATATTGATTGTGACTTTGTTTCTCAAGATTCATATGTATATACATGTGATAAATCTAATGTGGCAAAAATTGTTGACGAAGTATCTGCACTAACTTCTTTGGGTTTAAATGCAGAATATGTTACTGAAAGCCCTCTTCCATTTCCTATTGAAGCGGCAATTAAATTCCCTGGTCAAGCCCAGTTTCATCCAAGAAAGTATTTACTTTCTTTGCTTCCTATTTTAGAAAAAAGCGGAGTAAAAATTCTTGAAAATTCTAAAGTAATCGATATAAAGCACATTGAAGATAAATATCAAGTATATGTAAATAAATACAAAATTACTGCAAAATATTTAGTTATGGCATCTCATTATCCTATAAAAAATTTCCCTGGAATGTACTTTATTAAGATGTATCAAGATTCTTCTTATGCTGTTGGCGTTGAATTAGAAAATGATGTGTTTGATGGTATGTATATTTCTTGTGATGAACCAGTTACTTCTTTTAGAAATACAATACAGAAAAATGGCAAAAAATTATTAATTGTTGGTGGTTCTAGCCACAAAACAGGTGCTACTGATGTTGATATAGAAAGCAGTTATAAAAATATTGAAAATTATATAAAATCAATTTATCCAAAAGCGAAAATAAAATATAGATGGATGACAGAAGATTGCGTTTCTCTTGATAAAATTCCTTATATTGGAGAGTTTTCAAAATTTCTTCCTAATATGTATGTTGCAACAGGATATAAAAAATGGGGTATGACTACTTCACATGTTGCCGCAAAAATAATTTCAGATAAAATTTTAGGAAATGAAAATGCTTATGAAAATATTTACACTGCAACAAGATTGGAGCCAATAAAAAACAGTAAAGAGTTTGGAAACATACTTAAGCAATCGGCTTATTCTCTTGCAATTAATAAATTTTCTGCTCCAATTATATCTTATGAAGAATTAGAAAATGATAGTGGTGGAGTTGTAGATTATAAAGGTAAAAAAGTTGGAATATATAAAGATAAAAAAGGAAAAATGTTTGCCGTAGTTCCTTATTGCAAACATTTAGGTTGTGAGCTTTCTTGGAATAATTTAGAAAAGACTTGGGATTGTCCTTGCCATGGTTCTAGATATGATTATATGGGAAAAATCATAACAGAACCTACTACAGAAGATTTAGATATTATTGATTTAGAATAGATTTTATATAAAAATGTCCAATTAAATTGGACATTTTTGTTACATAAAAACTGGTATATACTATTTACTTATGTCTATATTTACTCATTTTTTAGCTAAACCTCTTGAATATTGTTTCTAATAAAGCTATAATATATAGGTATTATTAATCCACCTGTAGCTTAGCTGGATAAAGCGCGAGGCTACGAACTTCGAGACCGGGGGTTCGAATCCCTCCAGGTGGACCAAGCGGTAGCATAATGCTATCGCTTTTATTTTCACCTTAATATAAATTTGTGCATATTTTATTATGTATACTGTGTTTTGAGGTGAACTAATATTGTTATCTTACTTTATACTTGCAATTTCTTCTAGTATTGACTCTTTAGGTCTTGGAATTACATATGGGATTAAAGACACTAAAATTACTATTTTTGCTAAAATTATATTATTTATTACCGCTTTACTATTTGCTAATATATCTATAGGAATTGGTAATTTCATTAGTGAATTCCTGCCATCTATTGTTTGTAATATATTAAGTTTTTTAATTTTATTTTCAATGGGTTTATGGATCATTTTACAATCTTTTAATAATTCCACTAAGTATAAAAATGTTTCAAAAATCAGAAAACAGAAAAAAATATATAAGTTTTTTATTAAATCTCTTGGGATAACAATTCAAATAATTAAAAATCCTATTAATTCTGACTTAGACAATTCAAAAAAAATAGAAGCAGGGGAAGCTTTATATTTAGGTCTTGCTTTATCTCTAGATAGCTTATGTATTGGAATAGGAAATAGTGTAATGGGAAATGCCTCTTTTATTTTCCCTCTACTTGTTGCTACTTTTCAATTTATATTCTTGTCTATTGGCTTAACGTTTGGTAAGAAAATAAATAGCATAACTAATATTCCAGATAATATTTGGTCTATAATCTCTGGATTATTGCTCATATTTATATCTATTTTTAAGTTAATTTAATTGATATTTTATATTTTTTTATCAAAATCCCTTGCATATCAATATAAAATATGTTATTATTTATAAGCGTCAAAAAATTATATTAATATTTCGGGGTGTAGCTCATTTGGTAGAGCGCGTGGTTTGGGACCATGAGGTAGCACGTTCGATTCGTGTCACCCCGACCAACAGAAAAATATTCTTGAAAGGCTTGAAACAACTAGGTTTCAGGTCTTTTGTTTTATCTAAATTTTAGTGTTTTTTAACCGTATTTGAGAGTGTCTGTAAAAGGCTGTAATATGCTATTTTACTCTGTTAGCCTTTGTTAGCCTTTCTCAGCCTTTTTCACAACTGCTTACAGTTAGCTCCCCAAATTTTGAAAAAGTATTTTTTGGGGAGCTATATTCAGCTACCCAAAAATAATGTAGTAATTTATACCTAGAATCATTGATATTACTTAATATTATGTATTTCAAAAAAATATATTATTTATATGGGGAGCTAATCTCAGCTCTCCATTTTGTTTATCTTGAACAAGTTTTAAGAGAACGAGATGAAAGATTAAAAGCAAGGGCGAACAAAGTGAGTTCATGAAACCCTTGCTTTTTAGATTTCATCGATTATGCTATGACTACAAACAAGGTTTACCTTTGTTTGTTATCCACATTATAAATCGGTATCATTTTAACTAATGTTTAACAGCTCCACATTGGGAGAATGTTCTTCCCTCAATGGGTAGGCACTGATACGCTTCATTTGTTAAGTGTTATTCAAAAA
>CALXVD010000029.1 GCA_944391865.1 uncultured Clostridia bacterium | reverse complement strand
TTTTCTATTTTTATACATCTAGGGTGAAATATTCGTTTCTAAACTTTTAAGGTGATTTTATCATAAATTAAATACATCCTTTCTTTTTTTCTATTTACTTTTTCAATTTTTTGTATTAAAATATAATTATAATCATTTAAGTTAGCATTTAGTTTGACCGCTTGTGCTAGCTTTTTCTTTTATATTTTTTAGTGTTACTCCATAACACATTTGATACAATTTTGAGATAATTGCATCTACCAATTGCTCATCTTGACATTTGCTAAATCTCTCAATTAATCCTTGTTTATCAAATCTTGTTGTAATAATTATTGGTAATCTATTTTCATTTCTATTTTCTATTATTGTATATAATTTTTCTAATGCCCAGTTGCTTATTTTTTCTGTTCCAAAATCATCAATTATTATCATATCCACATTTGAATATAGCTCGATTAATTCGTTTTCTGACTTCGTATTGTCTTTAAAAGTTTCCTTTATCATATCTAATAAAGTTGTCAATCTTCCCATTAATACTATCTTGTCATTTTCAATTAATTTATTAGCAATTGATGCTGCTAAGTGTGTTTTTCCAACTCCTGACTCGCCCATTATTATCAGTCCATTGGCATTTGCACTTGTAATATTTTTATTTACATAGTCTTTAGCAATTGCAATAGCCAATTCATTTTCAGAATTACTATTAAAATTTTCAAAGTTCAGATTTTGAAATTTTCTATAAATATAATTTTGTTTATATATCTTGTTTATAACCTCTCTATAATGTTTTCTTTTTGCAATTTCATAGTCTTGTTTATCTTTCTCTTTCCAATATTCTTGTGCTTTTTTGCAAGTACACCTTTCATATTCAATATTATCTGGAGAAAAATTAGCATATAAATAATCAAGTCCAATTGGATTTAATTCTCTGCCACAAAATTCACATTTCTTCAATTTTTTATGGATAACTTCGTTATATTTTATATTCTCTGAAACCATTTTCGCTCTCCTCTCTTATATTTTCTTCTTTTCTTATTCTTAAATCTTTTGTATTCTTTTCTTGTCCGTTACTTAACGTTTGAATAGCGTTACTTTTTTCATTTTCACTTTTTAATTTTTCACGATATCTTTGTTGTCTTAATCTTCCTAGTTCTTTATATTTTTCATATGTTTCGATACTTTGATATTCATTCCAATTTTTAATTTTGCACACTTCATTTTTTAGAATAATCATTTCTAATTCTAAAAATTTTTTAATTATTTCTTCCATTTTTTCAAAAGACTTTCCCATAATCTTTGAAAAATATTCAATTGTCATTGGTTTATCCTCACCTATTACTAAATTGCCTTCTTTATTGCATTCCATAGCAATAATTAATAATTGTATCCATACTCTAATATATGTATCTCCATCAGGTTCTCTAAGTAATATTAAAATTTTCCTATTTGCAAATAAATTTGCATCAATTTTTAGCCATTGTAACTTATACATGCCTCCTTTCCTTTCTTTCCCTGTTAGCTAGTAACTAACCGATTCTTTTTCTTTTCTATTTAGATATTCATCTAATGCTTGAATTCTAAATAGAATTTTTCCACCAACTTTGGAGCATGGTATTTGTTTTCTCCTTACTAGCTGATTCACAAGCCAATATGATATTCCTAAATATTCTGCTGTTTCTTTCATTGTTAGAGTTGTTCTTTTAACTTTTGGTAACTCGTTCATATAATCATCTCCTCATTTTTCAACAATGTTTTTAATAAATCCAGCACTTTTCAGCACTTTTGTTGATTTTTCATGCTTTCATTTATATAATGTAAATAGCTAATTAATGATTATTATTTTAGTTGTTAGCTTTTGAATTAAAAACCATACAAATGAAAAAATATTTTATTTTTTATTGTAGGGGGTAACTTATGATTGCAAATATGCAAATTATCTTTGATTTCAAAAATTCAAAAGAATATATTTCTGGCTATGAATTTGAAAAGGTCAATGATAAAAAAATTAAAATAAAAAATGTCCTACCTAGGCAACAAAACCTTGGAACTTTTTGCTTGATTTTATAAATACAGATTTTGACGATCCAATAGATTTAACTCTTTTTGTTAATAACTATTTATTTGTTTACTTACTAACTTTATATGATAACACTATTATAAAAGATATGAACGATTATTATATTGAACTCGAAAAAATAAATTGCAAAATTTTAATGATTGGATCTATGAAAATTATTCTGTAAATTTTGAAATGTTACAAATAAATCTAGAAAGAGCTTTTAACAATACTTATTGTGATATCTTAAAAATTACAGATATAATAGATGATGAATATGACAGAATAGAAGAACTTGCCAATAACGAAAAAGGTTGTTTTGCAATAAATAAATTATTAGTTGAAAACAATACAACTGTAATTAACTATGATTTAAACACATTTTTTATGAACAATATACCTGAAAATATATCAACGCCTTATGTATTTTCTTCAAGTTCAGTTGATAATTTTTTATATTGTATTGTTAAGGAATTAATAAGTAATATAAAAAATATAAAGTTTGAATGTTGTAGAAATTGTAGTTATTGGTTTATTAATAAAACTAATAAAGAGCAAAAATATTGTGATTTTATATATGAAAATAATATGACTTACAATGAAATTGCAAAAAAGAACGTGCTAGTAGAAACGAAAAAGATGACATATATCTACAAAAATGTAGAAAAAGATATAAAAACTTATACAAACAAGTTTCAATAGGTGCATCCGAAAAAGTAGAAAATCTTTTTAGATTTTTTAAAGAGCAATATCCTATTTATCAAGAAAGATATAAGGAAGGATTAATTACTGGTGACGAATTACTTGAATGGCTTGAATGTATGAAAGTGAGGAAATAACAATGAATGAAATAATATGTGGAGAATTATTATATAAAAGAAAGAAATATCATTTTACTTTTCAAGATAATATTTTGACCATGTTACCAACTAAACTTGAAGAATACTTTTCAAATTTATTTTTTTCTGATGAAGAAAAAGTATTAAATACAAATATTCAGGGAATAACGGAAAAAAGCTACTATATATGTTTTATAGATGTAAAGCCAAGACCAATAGGCTCTGGTGCACTTAGATGTTTTGTCCCAGCATACGTACTAAATAAAAGTAATGGATTGGTTCCTGTTCCTAAAGCTGACAAAATAGAAAGAATAATTTTTAAGGGTCCTGCAATAGATAACTTTTATCATCCTAAAAAAATTGTTACAAGTAAAGCTAAAGATAGAAATGTCATTATAGATGTTAATTTAGATAATTTTAAAACAGAAGAATTTGAGTTGAAAGATGAAATTATCAAAATATATTCTGGATATGTTATGCCATATTCTAAAAGCATTAATGAAGTTTTGAATGTTTCTTCTTCTTTTGAACTATGCTTTAAAAAACCTAAAAGTGTAAATTCCATATTAAAAACATATTTAAAAGTTCAAAAATTTTTTGGGTTTCTAAATAACAGAAGGATTATTCATTGGGATTCAATTATATTAAAAAAAACTGTATTTCTAGAAAACGAAGAAAAGCCTTTAACCGTTAATTTGTTTTTATATGTCGCCCAAGATCCTAAAATCAACATTGATATTCAAAATTATATTAACTCTATAACTTTTGAAGATATAAAAGATTATTTGCCTGAACTGTATAAATATACAACAAGAGAAGATTATAATGTATATTATATGCCCTTAAATAAAAATGAAAATTCTATTGTTGATAATGATAAATTTTTAAAAATTGCATATACCTTTGAATCTCAAATGAGAAAGAGCTATCCTAACTTTAAATCTTCTGTTAATGAAAATTTTAAATATTCAAAAAATATTATATTAAATAACATAAATAAAGAAATATCTCGTCTTTCTAATATTGTAGGAACAAGCAAAAAGAAAAAATATTTGAATCAATTTAAAGAAATGATAAAAAAATCTGATGGTAATTTAGAAGAAAAGATTCTATACTGTTTTAAAAAATTTGACACCATTCTATTTGCCAAAAAGAATAGTATGCAATCAAATTATGGTATAAAAAATTTAACTTATGAAACTTTATCTAAATCTTTTATAAAAAGAAGAAATAAAATAGCACACGGAGAATTTACCGGAAATTTTGAAGATATAGATATGATTTCTTATTATTTAGTTAAAATATGTATATATTGTTTAATTTTAGAACGTTGTTCTATTTCTACTGAACAAATCAAAAAAATATGTGATAAGTTATTTAAAATTTAATAATCAAGACTATCCTCTACTTTTGATTATTTTTTTGTATTAATATTCTTATTAAAATATTAAATGTATAAATACTCTAACTATACCTAAAACTATTAATTCAAAAATTATTACTATAAAAATACCATTTACTATATTATTTAATCCATAGGTAGTAAAATAATATACTATAGAAATAATTAATAACAGTCCTAAAAAGTAAGAACTTTTTATATATAGTTCATATACATTGTTAAATGAATTATTATTTATTAACATTATTATTGGTTCAATTCTTTGCAAAAAATTCATCATAAATATGTCCTATTTCAATATATAACTCTGTAAACTCCACCTTATATTTTTCCAATAGCTCTAAATACTTTTGTTTAAAAACATTTTTACAAAACCACTCGATACCTTTAGTAGAAACCATAACTTTGTTATTAATTAAAAATTTATATTGTTCAAATCCATTATCACACATTTTCTTAATTAATTTTCTAATAGTTATTTCTAAATATTTGCATAGTTGTTTTATATCCATAACTTTATTTCACCAGTTTTGATTGTTCTCTTTTGAATATTAACACCATCTTCATTATTCTCTATATTTGAATTAACTCTAAAATTAATTTTTTTAACTAACATAATACCATCCTCTTACAATATTTTCTTTTACATCTATTATTTTAGCAACATCTAAATTTAATTATTTGATTTCTATACTATCATCTTGCATTTTTGCACCTTTTTTTCTATTACACTTCCAACATAATGTTTGCAAGTTTGATTCTGTGGTAAGCCCACCTTTCGATAATGGAACTATATGGTCTATTTCAAGTAATAAATTTGGTTCATCATTAATTGACAACCCACATTGTTGGCATGTGTAGTTATCTCTTCTTTTTATTTTTTCTCTTAGTATAGAAGTCATTAAAGCTCTTTGTCCTGCAATACTTTTTTTAAACTTTATAATACTAGATAAATAATTTATAAATCTATCTAGATTTTCAATATTAAATACTACATTACATTCCATAGCACTATTTCCACCAGAACTTATGTATCTAAAAGTATATTTAGGAAAATACAATTGACTAAAATCTATATTATTAAATCCAAGTTTTTTTATTAATCTTTTTTCATTAAAGATTTTTATCAATAATGGAATATTTTCACTTACTCCATCTACTATTTCATCACGTTCATTTTTTAATAGATTTTTACCTTGCTCTGCTGCGGAAAAATCATTTAAAACTTTCTCAAATTTTTCTAATGTTTTTTCATCTGCTTTTATATTAAAATATTTGCATATGTATTTAAAAGGTTGAGTTTTTGCATTGCTGCATATTGTTCTAGAACAATTATATACGTTATTATTTTCTCTATATTTTTTAAGTTGAGGTCTTTTATAATTCCAAACGCTATTATCAACATATTCAGCACTTCCATAATCTATATGTTTTATATCAATATATGCATTCTTCAATTCTTCAATATGTTCATTTAATTCATTACATTTTTTTGTATTATCTTTTATACTATCTTTTATTTTTAAAAAATTCTCACTATTATAATATAAACAAGCATATATATCATAAAGCCATCCTACAAAACATAAACCAAATGTAAAAAAGTATAATAATCCCATAACTGTTTGTTTTTCCATAAATTTATGTATTCCAAGCCACCCAAAAAATATTGTAATTATTAATTCAGTATTATTTCCTTCTCTCATTATTAATTTAACTCCTATTATTAAAAAATTTTTTACTAAAACATTTTTATCATATTTTGGCTAAAATTTTTGTCGAAACTTGTAATATAATAATGATTGATATTTACTTTTATTTATAATATTATATTTATGTAAGTTTTGGGAGGCAAACTATGGAAGAAAACAAAAATAATAATGAAATTAAAAAAATAAATATTTTAAAAAAGTGGTGGTTTTGGTTAGCTTTTATTTTAATATTTTTATTAGTTATAATAATCTATACTATTACAAACAATAGTAGTAAAGATACAACTAAAAATATTAATAAAAATAGTAAAAATTTTAAAAATGAAATAGAAAATGAAATGACAAATGAAGTAAATAATATAATTAATGAATCAAACTCTATCTCAAAAAATGAATTAATTCAAAATAATACTATTGTAGGAAATAAAACTAGTTCTACAATCAATAATAATACCATTAGTAAAAGTAGTAGTAAAAATACTAATAAAAACAAATCAGAAAAAAATTCTACTTCAAAAACTCAATCTTCTAATGCTTCAAAATCAAATTCTACCACTTCAACAACTTTAGGGGAAAGAAATGCTCTTTCATCAGCGAAATCATATTTATCATTTTCAGCTTTTTCCAAAGAAGGTCTAATATCTCAACTTGAATATGAAGGATACACAAATTCAGAAGCTGTATATGCAGTAAATAATTGCGGTGCTAATTGGAATAGTCAAGCCTTAAAAAGTGCAAAACAATATTTATCTTATTCAGCATTTTCAAAGAGTGGATTAATTAATCAATTAGAATATGAAAAATTTACGACACAACAAGCAACATATGCAGCTAATAATTGTGGTGCCAATTGGAATGAACAAGCTGCAAAATCTGCAAAACAATATTTAAGTTTTTCTTCATTTTCTCGCCAAGAATTAATAAACCAACTTAAATATGAAGGATTTACAACAGAACAAGCTGAATATGGAGCAGCATCAGTTGGTTATTAATGTTAACAATATGAAAATTATAAAAGAAGCAGTTTATTACGCTTCTTTTTTTATTATATAAATATAGATACCATTGCAATTATTAAACTTCCAACTGTAGCTGTTGTATTTATTATTACCAACCACTCTACTCTTCTAAATCTTTTTATGTTTCTATTTCTAAGATACATTTGATTTAACTTAGAAATAGCATTTCCCTTAATATTATTTATTCTTAATAAATTACTTTCATCGTTTATCAATTTATCGCCATTAAATTTTTCTAACACTTTTTCTTTCATACTATCTATATGACCGTCTAAATCTTTCTTACTATTCTCAATATAGTTTTTTATCTCTTTTAATGGCATACCTCCAAATTCTTTATCAATTTCTTTTACACTATCATCTAAATTACCTATTGTTTCATCTACTATTTTTTCAATAACAGTATACATATAACCTACTGCACAACCTGAAGTATTTAAGCCTTTCGTTACCAATGTTTCATATTCTTTGTCTAATTCTTTTATCCATTTAATACACAAATCTTTAAATATTTCATTGTACTTTCTATCTATTTCATCTTTCAAATATTTATTCATAGTATTACCTCTTTTTTATATAGTTTTATTTTAGTCAGTTTTTGGTCGTTTTTTAGTAAAATGTAAAAATTACCAAACCTTGAAAGGCTTGGTATCAATGGTTGCGGGGGTAAGACTCGAACTTACGACCTTCGGGTTATGAGGGCGTGAAAGCCAGTATTACCAATTGTTACAACTTATTATAAAGTGTTATAAATTCCCGCTTCTAGTCAATTTATTTATTCTAATTTATTATAGAATATTATTCTTTATTTTTAAAAAGTCCGCTTTTAGTCCGCTTTAATTTACACTATCTATAAAATATACAAATTTATCTTTCATTTCTGAATATATTACCTTTATTGATTTTTCAATTGAATGAATAGAAGTATTAATTGCGCTCATATATGTTAAATCTAATCCATCTCCTACTGTACTTATTTGTAGTTTATATTCTCCTAATATATTTAAAGTCCCTAATGAATCGAAATAATCAAGTGAATTGTGTATATCTCGAAATTTGAAGTAAAATTTATTACAAAGTTTTTGTAATTCTTCAATATTATGAATTTTTTCATCATTTGAAATTTCTAAAGTATTATATTTATCTATATGTGTAAGCATTATTTTCAAATCTCTAACCATATCTAAAAATTGTAT
Source organism: uncultured Clostridia bacterium (assembly GCA_944391865.1). Lineage (GTDB taxonomy): Bacteria > Bacillota > Clostridia > TANB77 > CAG-508 > CAG-452. The sequence continues at coordinate 10,011 of CALXVD010000029.1, read as the reverse complement.
AGTATCAACAAAAAAACCACTTTCTATTAAAATATTTTTATTTGTATTACTCACATTTTTTAAATTATTAATTGATTTATCTGAAAGTCCTAACTTTTCTCCAATACTTTTATTTTCTACTTTTCTATTCTCATTAGAATCGTTATATAAAAAGTCTGTATCAACATTAAAAAATTTAGCCAAAATCTCATAATAATACATACTTTTAGGTTTTATTCCTTTTAAATAATTTCTTATAGCATTAGGAGAAATATCACCATTTAACGCCTTTGATAACTTTTCAGCACTTGATATTTCTTTTTCATTCATTAAATCAAATAGTTTATTTTTAAATTCCATCATTATGCGAATTTTACCTCCTTATAAATCATTATCACTTCGTTGTGTGACTATATTTACATTGTCACATATCAAGATTATAATGTAAATGTAATTAAAAATCAAGATAACTATAAAGAAAAGAGGTGAAAGAATGAAAAGTATTGAAGAAATCGCTAAACAATTAAGAAATAAAAAAGCTAAAGAATGGCGAGATAATAACAAAGACAAAGTACGTGAATCTAATAAAAGATATTGGGAAAAGAAAGCACGTGAATATTTAAAGAAAGAAGGTGAAAAAGATGTTAAATAAAAAAATGACAAAAGAAGAAAATAATTCTCTAAATTGGTTAGACAGTTCTAAAGTTCTTCGGTATTAAATGGAAAGATTTTAAACAATATTTACTTAATAATAATTATATTTATATTACTAATAGTTCTAAAAAAATAAATTGTTATGATAAGTTTTCTACAAACAATGGAAGCGGATTGTTTTACAAAAAGATTGATATAATTCCGCTTCCAAACGGTGTAACTAAAAAGGATTATCAAACCAAAATAACTATTAAGGGTATTGAATATTTTAAATCAGCATTAAAAAAGGAGGGACTTATATAATGGAAGTAATGAATGTAAAACAAGTAGCAGAATATTTAAACTGTTCTCAATCTAGTATAAGAAATCTGGTAAGAGATAAAAAAATTCCCGTATTTAAGATTAATAGTAAATTGAATTTTAATAAAGAAGCTATTGATAATTGGGTACATTCTCAAGAATTAATGAGCTTACAGCCTAAAGAAACAAATACAAATATTCGAGCTTTATAAAAGGAAATAGAGTTAAGAAAATAAATAGATAAATGCACATCTCTATATAATTTCTTAACTCACAAAGTTTATATTATTATATATTAAAAACATTACAAAAACAAGATAGGAGCTTAAAATAATGAATAAAAGAAACAAACTTAAACCTCCTGTCAATTATGAATTTGAAAGTTCTAATCAAAGATATGATTTTACTAAAATATGTCGTGATATGATGAAATCAAAAGCATGGATTGAATTGAATTTAAGACAGAAGCGGATTATATCTGCATTTAAAATCTAAATTTACAGTAAATATAAAAACATTAGATAATAATTCAAATGATATTTCAATTCCTAAAGCAGAAGCTAAAGAATTATATGGTGATTTAAGAACTTTTAGAAAAGATATAGATAGGCTAATTGAATTAGGCTTTATAAAACAGATACAATCAGGATTTAATACAAGAACAGTAAATATATATGGCTTTTCTAGTATGTGGAAGTATTACGGTACAGAGAATTTTAAAATAAATAATTTAGATAGGAGATATATACCAAAATAAATATAAATAATTTGGCTAGTGTGAAATAACATACTGTTAGTGTGTGAAACAACATACTATTAAACATATTATAAATAATTACAGTGTGTAAAATCACATACTGTAAAAACAATATAAAAACGCTCTATTTGATTTATATATAAAGAGTTTAATAATTATTTGATATTCAAAAATATTTTATGCTAACAGTGTGTAAAATCACACACCCTTTATATTATTACCATGTATTTATAAAAAAATATTTAAAAATAAATATAAAAGCCTTATATTTATTACACCCCTTAAAAAAGTTTTGGCTAAAAGATAGAAGCGGTTGAACGGGAAGGGTTCAAGACAAAAGAAAAAAGATACGCGCGCATGTAAAGGGGTATACTTAAAGAACGATACAATAACATTCATGAAATTAAATTAATTTATATATCCCCCCCTATATCTACTAAAAAATAAACAATTGAAGAACGGTGAGGTAGCCTTCATAAAATCCGCAGGAAATTTTTATAAAGGGGTGTGGTATAAACTTAATCCTTTACACTTTTATACATTTTTCTACAAAATATAAGTTTTTTCCCGCTATAAAAAGAGCGAGTAAAAACCGAGTATGTAAAAGTATGTAAATAAAAAAAGAACAAAGAACGAACAGCGACAGAACAGTGAGAAATAGAATTATCTATTAATAAGTATGCGAAACTATGCGTATAAAAAACAAATTATCTTTAACCATTTCTATTACTATAACTTGTCTAAACTTGACTTTTCTATTGTACAGATATGATAAAAAACTAACCCGTGAGAAAGCCAAGAATAAACCACGAGTGAACCAAGAGAAAATAAAAAAAATATATTTACGCAATGAAAACACAACGAAAAAAATAAAAAGCACTTGACTATCTGGAACATAGACAAGCACTAAAACAAAGACAAGTAAAAGAACAAAATAACCGTGAACAAATTAGTCATTTATATATTCAACTTTAGTATCTCTTACTATTGTTTTTACATCACAACCTAAAAGGTCAGCTATTTTTACATAATCAGAATAAGAAAATGTATCTCTATATAATTTATTACTTAACACTTGAGGTTTACAACCTAATTTTTCAGCTAAATCTTTTACAGAAATATCTCTATCAAGCATTATTTTCTTTATAGTTTTTGAAGCGGACATATTGATTCCTCCTATTTCTATTGTCTAATAGCATTATATAAAAAAATATAATCATTGTCAACACAATATAATCACATTTAATTATAAAATATTTAAAAAAGTTATTGACTTTATAATTAATTTACATTATAATATAATCAAATAAGAGATATGATAATTAATTAAGTTATTTTATAGCATTCTATAATAAAAGGAGATGATAAAATGAATTTCTATGACACTTCGTTAGAAGAACAAGAAACAACTACTAATATAGATTATTTTAAAAAAGAAACTATTATATATACAAGCAGAAAAACAATCTACAACAGATATTTAAAAGCATTAGGAAAGCCAACACAAACTTATTATACAAATAAAAAAATAAGCGGTGCTAAATGGGTAATTCCATTTAATGATAAAAGAGTGAATTATTTATTTTCAAAAACTATATTGATAGGTGGCTTATAAATTCAAATTATTACATAATATTCTTTAATAATTTTTAAAATACAGATTTTTTATACAGAACTAATATAAGTTTATACCTATAAATAAATTATATAAAATAAAAGGAGGATTTCAAATGGAAAATAATAAGTCTGAAAAAGAAATTGATATTTTTTTCGAGTATGAAAATAAAGAATGTGAGATTAAAGACATAACAAATATGCTATGGTTAGTATATGAAGATTATTATTCACTACAAAAAAATGATTTATATACTAAAGCAGACAACTATGACAGATTAGGTATTTACTTAATAAATATTCATACATTACTTTATAACGCAACTAAAGAAATGAGAAAAAACATTAACAAAGTATATGAATTTAGAAAAAACAATAATTTAGCTCCTATTCAAGATTAAATAAGGAGGTTTTAAAATGTCAGTGCGAGAAATTATTAAAAATAAAAAGTATAAAATAGAACTGTTTATAGGTAGAAATGGAAGTAAAAAAATAATGCATTATGAAATAGTAGAGGGTGGAAAAAAAGAAGCGAAATTACGAGAAAGTGAGCTAAAATTACAAATAAGGAATCATACTTTTGTTAAAAATAATAAAAAAACAGTAAAAGATTTAATGAATGAATATATAGAATACAATTTTGATAAATGGTCACCTAAAACATATGAATCAAATGTTCATTGGATTAATGACAATATTAATAAATCTATTGGTCATGTATATTTACAAGATTTAAATGTAAAAATACTTGAATCGTTTTACAAGGAATTAAAAAAACACAAATATTCAGATAAAACAATACAACATCATTATGTTTTAATAAATGGAGCATTAAACAGAGCTATTAAATGGGATTATATCAATTACAATGTAAATCAAAAAATAGAAAAACCTAAAATAAGAAAAAAAGAAATTGAATGTTATTCTAAAGATGATGTAATTAAATTACTTTCTGTATTAGAAAATGAATGTCTAAAATATCAATCTATTATACTTTTAGCTTTAGATAGTGGAATAAGACGAGGTGAACTTACAGGTTTAACTTGGAATGATATAGATTTTAAAAATAAATCTATTAAAATTAATAAAACTACTCAATACACAAAAGATTTAGGAATATTTGAAAAAAGCACAAAATCACAAAATAGCGATAGAATAATATACATATCAGACAAAACAATAAATATATTAAAACAATATAGAAAAGAACAATTACAAAACAAAATGAAATTAGGTAACAAATGGGGTAATTCTTTAAGAGTTTTTACTACTGAAGATGGTAACGATATTCACCCAGATACACCTAGTTACATTTTTAGAAAAATAATTAAAAAGTATAATCTCAAAAAAATATCTTTTCATGGTTTAAGACATACAAGTGCTTCATTACTTATTAGTCAAGGTATTCAACATCAAATTATAAGTAGAAGACTAGGACATTCAAATGTAAGTGTAACAGATAGTATTTACTCACATTTCTTTGATGATGAATTTAAAGAAGTCGCTAATAAAATGGATTCTGTATTAAATACTAAAATATCATAAAATTAAAAATACCCTTAATATTTTTATTAAAGGTATTTTTATTATTCAAACAAATCAGAATGTGAACCCGTTCTAAATGCTGTTAAGATTAATTCTTGTTTATTTATTGAATATATTAAAAGCCAGTCAGGTTGTATATGACATTCTCTAAATCCGCTTATAATTTCCTGTTAAATAGTGGTCTTTATATTTCTCTGGAAGCGGAATTTCTTTAGCCAACATTTCAACGACTTCATGTAAAAGGTTCATGTTTAAGCCACGTTTTTTCATTAATTTGTAATCTTTCTTGAATAAGTTACTATATTTTACTATCATCTATTAATCCTCTTTCTCTAAATCTTCCCACATTTCATTTAAATCTGTATAACCTTTACTTAAATTTTCTCCTTTTTCCGCTTCTTCTATCGCCTTTATTGTTTCTGCATTTAATTTAGGTTTTCTAATCATAAAAGGAATACTATCAGTTATTACAACTTGTTTTAAAAATATTGTTACTGCTTCTGCTATATTCATTCCTAAATCATTTAAAGTTGTTTCAACTTCTTTTTTTAATTTAGGTTCAATTCTTATATTTAATGTATCTGTTTTAGCCATACTAATCACTCCTTTATCTTTATTGTAACACAATGCGTATACATTGTCAATATTATTATATTATTATTTCCAAATAAAATTGATAATATTCCATAAAAAATTTATTTTTTAAAAAATAGTCCGCCTAAAGTCCGCTTTTTCATATAAATAAAAAAATAACCAAACCTTGAAAGGCTTGGTATTAGTGGTTGCGGGGGATAGACTCGAACTATCGACCTTCGGGTTATGAGCCCGACGAGCTGCCAACTGCTCCACCCCGCGATATTTAATTTTAGTACTGTATTAGTATACTCTCCTTAATTGTATTTGTCAATAGTTTTAAGCAATTTTTCTTGAAGAGTGAATTGCTTAAGATCGCTCCACTTGCATTTTCTCTACAGTTTTAAATTTCTGTCTGAATATTAGCATCCTGAACATATATTTTATACATCTCTAATTTGTATTATATTCCAATATTCTTAAATTATTCCATTTTAAACAAAATTTATCTAATTACTTTCCACTAATTATAACCACGTAACAACAACATATTGTTGAATAATGTCTTAAAATATGTTAATATGTATTTGGAGGTAAGCATATGAATTTTTTAAATAATATTTTAGATTTCTTTAGAAATATTACTTTAGAAAATATAATCGATATAGGAATAGGACTAGCAATAATTGTAGTTTTTAAAATATTTAGTTCAAGTTTTGCATATATCATAGTAAAGATGTTTAAGTTTAAAGTTAAAGATAAGAAAAAAATTAAAGAAAACGGATTTTATAAACCATTAAAAACATTTTTTGTATTACTTGGAATATACTTGTGTGCATTAGCTCTAAGACTACCTGAAAATATTTTTGGTATTATAAACAAAATATTTAGAATTTGTATAATAATACTTACAGCAAAAGGATTTGCTAACCTATTTGACTCTAATTCTGAAACATTCAATAAAATTAGAGAAAGATTGCACATAAATGGTACAGATTCTACAATAAATTTCTTTAGTAAAATTGCAAAAGCCTTAATTTATATAGTAGCAGCATTTATTGCAATTAGTGAACTAGGTTATGACTTAAGTGGTTTAGTTGCAGGTCTTGGAATAAGTAGCGTTGTAATTGCACTTGCAGCTCAAGATATTGCCAAAAGCTTTATCTCTGGATTATCTATTATTTCAGATAAACCTTTCAATATTGGAGACTATATTGAAGTAAACACATTTGCAGGAACCGTTGAAGATATTACTTTTAGAACCACAAGAATAAGAGATGCCGAAAACCAAATAATAGTATTGCCTAACAGTATGCTTACAAACGCTGATATAATAAACGCAACAAAACGCGAAAAAAGAAGGTATTATTTGCTACTCACCCTAGACTTAAATACTCCTTTAGAAAAAGTCTCAGCATTAAATGAAAATATTAAAGCAGCTTTAAATACACATCCAAGTATAGAAAAAGAAAGCATAAAAGTATTTTTTAATACAGTATCTGCAAATGGAATTGATATTTCAATAGATTTCAACACATATATTACTGACTACGTTGAATTTTTAAAATTTAAAGAAGAAATAAATTATAATTTATTAAACATGATTAAAAAAGCAGAAATAGAACTTGCTTATCCATCTCAATCAATATATTTAAAAAAGGAATAATTAAAATGCTAGAAAGTTGTACAATATGTCCACATAATTGTAAAATTAATAGATTAAATGGTCAAAAAGGAAGATGTAAGTGTGATGATAAACTAAAAATCGCACTTGCATCTCTTCATATGTTTGAAGAACCTTGCATTAGCGGAACAAATGGCTCTGGTACTGTATTCTTTTCTAACTGTAATCTTAATTGTATTTACTGCCAAAATTATGAAATAAGCCAGCTCGGTAAAGGAAAAGAAATTTCTATTCAAACCCTTGCTGATATTTTTTTAAAACAGCAAGGAAAAAATGCCCACAACATTAATCTAGTTACTCCCACAATGTACGTCTATCAAATAATTGAAGCAATAAAAATTGCAAGGTCAAAAGGACTTAATATTCCAATTATATATAATTCAAATGGATATGAAAATGTAGAAACAATAAAATTATTAGATGGTTATATAGATGTTTATTTGCCTGATTTAAAATACTATACAGATTCATTAGCTAAAAAATATTCTAAAGTAAATAATTATTTTGAAGTAGCTACAAATGCAATTAAAGAAATGTATAGTCAAGTAGGAAATGCAACTTTTGATGGCGAAGGTTTAATTAAAAAAGGAGTCATTATTAGACACTTGGTATTACCAAACCATATTCAAAACACAAAAAATATTTTAAGATGGATAAAAGAAAATATGCCTGAAGATATTTACGTTAGCGTAATGGCACAATACTTTCCAACATATAAAGCAAATGAAGATAATCTTATAAATAGGAAACTAACAAAAAAAGAATATAAAGAAGTTTTTAACTACTTATATTCTTTAGATATAAAAAATGGATATATTCAAGATTTAGGAAAACACGAACAAGAATATGTGCCCGATTTTAATCTAAGCTTTTAATTCTTCCTCCATTTTTTTATGTACTGTATTTTTAAGTTTTTCTACCGCTTCTCTTTTACCCAAATTTGTATCTGGATAAACTGCTGGCAATATGTGTAATTCTATAAATGGTCTTTTTTTTATAAATTTTCTAATTCCGTATGGTTTTACAAATTTATATACCATTGGCACTATTGGTACATTGTTTTCAACTGCAATTCTAAAAGCACCATTTTTAAATTTTCTTAGTTTTTTATAATATGGCCATAAAGATGCCTCCGGATAAATATGTATTGTTTCATTATTTTTTAATAAAATGCTCATATCTTTAAATAACTTTTCTTTTTTACTTATTTCATCTGGTATTGGAAGCGCATGCAATAATTTTATAATGTGCCTAATTACAGGTATTTCAAAATTTGATTTTAAACTTAAGAAATACATTATATCTGGTACATTTGCTATTGCATTCATAGTACAATCCATTGGATGAACATGGTTTGAAACTGTTATTTTTCCTGTTTCAATTTCTTTTAAATTCTCTCTTCCATATATTTTAAAATTATACATTACTTTATTATAAATAAATAATATTGGAACAGCAATTATGTACAATATTGTTGAAACCATGTTAAATAAAAACCTATTATTTATAAATTTATAGTCATCATCAATTTTTAAATCTAATGGTGTCCACATATTAATTATATGTTCATCATCGTTTAATAAATTTTCTTCAATTTCCTCTATATTCTCTAATTGCATCTTCAAACATTCCTTCTATTTTTTTCATACTTTTTTCTATTCTATAATTTTCTGCATGTTCTGAATATTTTATTTCCATATTTTTTCTTTCAACTTCGTTTTCAATCCAATAATCGATTTTCTTAGCCAAATCATCGCTATTTCCCGCTTCAAACAAACTCCTTTCATCTAAGGCAAACTGAGGTGTTGCAGATTTTTTACTATTTGCAATTATTGGTACAATTCCACATGCAAATGCCTCTATACAAGAAATAGCTTCTATCTCTGCATCTGAAGAATGTATATATAAGTCAGTCATACCAAGCAAATCTAACAATTGTTCTTTATCAAAAAAGTCTATTACCGGTTTATTTTTTAATTTTTCTCCTAATTTTTTATATTTATTATACTTCGGTCCTTTTCCAGCCAACACTAGTTGAATCTTATCACTATATTTTGATTTTGAGATTGCATCAAAAATTAAATCTTGTCTTTTTTCATTAGATAATCTTCCTATCATCGTAATTACAAATTTATCCTTAAATTCATCCTTCTTATCAACTTTTCTATATTTAAATTCTGGACCAACACCATTTGAAATAACATATGTTTTTGCCGTATATCCATGATTTTTTAATTCATTTGCAATAAACTCGCTAGGGCAATGAATATGTTTAAATCTATTAAAAAATTTATCTCTAAAAAATTCATATATTTTATCATTTACTTTAGTGTTTTTGCCTAAAGCAATTGTATATGTAATATTTTCTGGTTGAACATGAAAAGCTGCTGTACGTGGTACATTTAGCTCTTCAGCTATTTTTAATGCTTGATAAGATAGTACAAATGGCATATAAAAATGAACCACATCAACTTTAGAAATTGCTTCTCTTAAAATATCTTTATTTGGAATTGCAAAAGTCATTCCTTGAGATTTAACTATTTTTGATACTATTATTGGTAGTGGCATTGCTTTAACAACATATTTATTTTCTCTTGGCTCGCCTGTACTTACTATATATACTTCATGTCCCAAATTTATTAAACCTTCTGCAAATCTTTTTGCAGAAATGGTAGTTCCATTATTTGCATCATCAAATTGATCTATAACTATCAAAATTTTCATTAATATCAACCTCGCCATAATACTATACACTAAATTGCAAAAAAAATCAAATTTTGTCACTTATAAAATCAAAACAACCATATTTTAAATTGATTTTTTGTGCTTAACCTGACTTTGACATTAAAAAGAGAGTAAAATAGCCTTGTACATCACTAGTATCAGTATGTACAAGGCTTTGGAT
>CALXVD010000028.1 GCA_944391865.1 uncultured Clostridia bacterium | reverse complement strand
CCCTCGGCGACCCGCATACCAATATTTTCGGGTCGCCGAGGGCGGCGACCCCTACAACATTTGCAATTAATTTAATCAGATAAATTATAATTTCTCTTCTATTCATACAAATCGCTTTCATACAAATCTTCTATATATACATCTTTTTCTCTAGAGCCGTCTAAAAAGCCTACTTTTGCAATATCATCATGTACTTCTTGTATCCACACAGGTTTTTCATTGTAAAAAACTTCATTTAAACTTTGATTTTTCATAATTTCATTTATTCTTTGCTTATTCATAAAACCATCTCCATTCAATTTATTTAATACAATTATATCCAAAAAAACTAAAAAAATACTTGATAATATAACTATAAAAAGATATAATGAAGTTGCAAGTTTTTAACAAATGACAATTCTTTTATGATAAAAGGAGGAACAAATGAAGGAAAAAATTATTAATTTAAAAAACCAATTTGTATCATTTATAAAGGCAAATAAAATTTTATCAATAAGTATATGTGCTGTATTATTAATTATAATAATTGTTGTAATTATTTTATGTACAAGAACAGAGATAGGAAACACAGGAAGCAACTTAGCTAACTTAGGTTTTTCTGTAAAAGATGGCAGCTGGACATATTTTAATATGAATTCAGATAAAAGCGAAACAAATGGAATTTATAAGATGAAGTCAAATGGAGATAAAAAAGAAAAAATAAGTGAAGATAACGGTTTATACTTAAATAAAGCTGGTAATTATTTGTACTATATTACTTCAAACGAAGACTTAAACGGATACGATTTAATAAAAATTAAAGATAATGGTGAAGATAGACAAGTAATTGCTGAAAATATAGTTCCAGATAAAGTAATGGTAGTAGATAATTGGATATATTATTTTGATGCATCTAATTTTTGTAGGATAAAAACTAATCAAAAAGATAAGCAAATCTTAACAGATAAATCAATTGAAAATTACGAAATAGATGGAAAATGGATATATTATTCTTACATGAATGATGGTAAATATGTAATAGCTAGAATGAAAACAAACGGAGAAGATAATACAAGGCTAGAACAAGATGCAGGTAAAACATTTTATATAAAGGGAAATAATATATACTATATCTATGAAAATTACAATATGGAAAGTTATGAATACAACTATGAATTATATAAAATTAAAACAAATGGAAAAAATAAAGAAAAGGTTGCAGATTTAAATGGCCAAATAGAAGTAAATACAATTAATTTTGGTGATAATAAAATATACTATGCAAAGACAGAAGATGGTGGAAGTTTAGGTATATATAGCATAAAATTAAATGGAGAAGAAGAAACAAAAATTACTGATGTAAATGGATATTCTACATCAATAAATGTAATAGATAATTGGTTATATTATCCAGACCAAAACGAGAATGGTGATGCACAAATGTTGAGGGTAAATGTAAACGGAGAAAATAAACAAAGTTTATAATTTTACAAGAGAAAATAGAAATTTAGGGTTGCTTATTGCAACCCTAAATAAATATATATGGATGGAGGAAAAGAATGCAAGTAATATATAAAGACACAGTTATAGACGTAAAAAAAGGAACATCGGTAATAGAATTATTAAAAAATGAAATAAAAAATGGTAATAATATAATAGCTTGTAAATTTAATAATGAGGTAAAAAATCTAAATTACAAAATTGAAAAAGACGGTGAAATAGAACTTCTAGATACAACTAATAAAGATGGAATGAGGGTTTATCAAAGGGGCTTAATATATATTGTATCAAAAGCTTTTCATGACATATGTCCAGAAGCTTTGCTTACAGTAAATTATCAGTTATACCATTCTATGCTATGCGAGATAGATAACTTAGAAGTAACAGACGAAATGCTAAAAAAAGTAAATGAAAGAATAAGAGAAATAATTAGTAAAGATATTCCTATTGTACGAAAGGTTATGTCAAAGGAAGAAGCAATAGAATTTTATGAAAGAGAAAAAACTTTAAAAGGAAAGTTACAATTAGATTTAAAAGAAAAAGATGTAGTAACTCTTTATTATTGTGAGGATTATTATAACTATTTTTATGGTGTAATGCCAATTTCGACAGGAGCAATAAAGTGTTATGAGCTTATAAAATATCACGATGGATTTTTAATAAGATATCCAAGCATTAATAATCCAAACGAACTAAAAAGCTTTATAGACTGTCCAAAACTATTATCAACACTTGATGAATATGAAGATGTTCATAAATTTTTAAATGTAAATACATTATATAAATTAAACAATATTATAAAAGACAACAAAATAAAAGACTATATTTTATTAGATGAAGCTTTACATGAAAAGAAAATTGCAAAAATAGCAGATAGCATTTCTAATAACAAACAAGTAAAAGTAATTTTAGTTGCAGGGCCATCATCATCTGGGAAAACAACATTTGCAAAAAGATTAGAACTTGAGCTAAGACTTAACGGAATAAAACCAAAAACTATATCAGTAGATAATTATTTTGTAGAAAGAAAAGATACTCCAAGAGATGAAAACGGAGAATATAATTTTGAAGCATTAGAAGCAATAGACACAGAACTTCTAAATGACCATTTAATTAAATTACTAAACGGAGAAGAAGTGAAGATGCCTACGTTTAATTTCCATGAGGGTACTAAGGAATATAAAGGAAACACCATGAAGCTTGCAGACGATGAAGTATTAATAATGGAAGGAATACATTGTTTAAATGATAAATTAACTTTTTTAATTCCTAAAGAAAGAAAATTTAAAATATATATAAGTTGTTTAACTGTGCTTAATATAGATTATTACAACAGAATATCTACAACAGACACAAGATTAATAAGGAGAATGGTAAGAGATTATAAATTCAGGGGATATAGCGCTCTTCATACATTAAAAATGTGGCCATCAGTAAACAAAGGAGAAGCAGTAAATATTTTTCAATATCAAGAACAAGCTGATATGATGTTTAATTCTTCGCTAATATATGAGCTTAGTGTATTAAAAGATTATGCAATGCCATTACTAAAGGAAATTACACAAAAAGAACCAGAGTATTCAGAGGCAAAAAGAATATATCATATGCTTAGTTATTTTGAATCCATATCCCCAGAAAAAGTGCCAAGTAATTCTTTGCTAAGAGAATTTATTGGCGGAAGTATATTTGAATGAGAAGTGGGATGTGGGAAGTGAGAAGTGGGAATTTAGGGTAAAGCCTTACGTAGCTAGGCCCTAAAAAGCACATTTCACACTTCGCACCTCTCACCTCTCAAAAACAAATTCCAATTTAAAGGAAAGATTAAGAATATGAAAAAATTTAATGAAATTGATGAAGAATTTATATGTGAAAACTGCGGAAAAAAAGTAGAAAAATTAGGATATTCTTGCAGAAACCATTGCAACCATTGTTTATATTCAAAGCATGTAGATAAAAACCCAGGAGATAGGCAAGAAGAGTGCCATGGAATGTTAGAGCCTATCGGAGTAGAAATAAACAACAAAAAAGGATATGTAATAATATACAAATGCAAGAAATGTGGCGCAATAAGAAAAAATAAAGCTGCAAAAGATGACAATTTTAACTTAATATTAAAATTAATTAGTAATCCAGTGGAATGGTAATAAAAATGTAGCTGAATAAATGAAACTAAAATAGGGAAAAATGCTCTGAGCATTTTTCCCTATTTATCTTATATTTTGCAAAGCTTCTATTCTATCATCAATACTTGGGTGAGTAGAAAATAAACTTGTTTTTTGCTTTTTTTCTTTGTTTTTCTTAAAAGGATTAACTATGTACATATTTTCTGTTGCTTTATTTGCAACTTTTAATTCATTTGGATCATCATCCAATTTCCTTAAAGCGGAAATCAAACCATCTGGATTTCTTGTGAATTGCACGGCTGTGCTATCTGCTAAAAATTCTCTTCTTCTAGATACAGCAAGTTGCATTAACTTTCCAACAATAGGTGCAAGAATTAAAAACACTAACCCAATTAGCATTACTATCGCATTTCCCTTGCTATCGCTATCCCTATCACGTCCACTTCTAAAGAATAGTGCTCTTGTAAAAATATCAGAAAGCATAACAATAAATCCAACCATAACAGTTACAATAGCAGATAAAAGAATGTCATAATTTTTAATGTGCGCCATTTCATGCGCAATGACACCTTCAAGCTCATAATATTCAAGCTTTTCTAATAGACCTGTTGTAACACAAATAATTGCGTGTTCTGGATTTCTTCCAGTTGCAAAAGCATTTGGCTGAGGATCATCTACAACATAAAGTCCAGGTCTATGAGAAAGTCCAGAAGAAATCATAAGACCATCTAAAATATTAATAATCTTTTTATCTTCTTCTTCCGTTGCAGGTCTTGCTTTAGATACAGAAAGTATAATTTTATCACTATTATAATAAGATGCCCAACTAGCTAAAATAGAAAAAGTTAATGCTATTGTAATTGCAAGAGGAGCACTAAGGTCAAATGCCATACAAATATAGTATAAAATTAAAGTAATTATTAGCACAAATGCAAATACAATAAAAATTGATTTTCTCTTATTCTTTTTTATATCATCAAACATATAAATCACCTAATAAAAATTATAGCATATATGGATTTGTATTACAAATATAAATTGGAATTTAGCTAATTAAATTAATTGCAAATGGCTCCGAGCGAAAAAGACTCAATAAACCACCGCCATGAATTCAGGACGGTGGTTTATTATTTGAGGTCTTATTCAAAAAAAACCGAAAGCGGACCTCCCTTTGCAAAAAGGAGGAGATCATCTAGATCATCCACAACTTCTATTATACCCCTTTCGAATAACATATCTATTCCAGGGGATTCACCCGTTATTGGATTAAACGCTCCGCCATGCTCCTCTACATATTTTAGTAGAGGATTCATCTTCTGATTCAAGTCGAACCAGAAGGAAAGAATTTTCGCGAATGCAAGTCTTGCTTTCGGATCTAATTCTTCCAATAAGAGTTGGCTCATTAAGCAACCAACCTTATTGATGCAATTCATCCTTTTAGAATTGCTTTCAAATACGATATGCCTTAGGTAAACCGCATCTTCGACAAAAACTGGAGTTTCGCAAATAACTCCGCCATTTTTTGCAATGACTTCTAAAATTTGCTGTGTCCGACTTCCTAAATTTGGAAGTTTCAGATTGCAAACTGATTTACAATCCGTGTTGAAAAATTGATACCACTCCATCTTTTGGTGACCTCCTAATAAATGATTTTGGCAAAGCCAATTATATTTATATTATAGCATTAATTTAAGATATTTGCAAACAATGGAAAAAATTGGTATAAATTTATTTTTTAGCTCTCTTCCAGAGATTTAATATATATTTATTTTAATAATTAGAAATTTTTGCAATAAATGTAATAAAACAAATTCAAATTTGTATAATAATTATTGTAAAATAAATGAAAAAATGATAAAATTTCATAGAAATGAAATAGCGAAATAAAATATAATAATAAATTTATTTAGGAGAGTTATGGAAGAAATATATAAACAGTTATTAACAAAAATAGATAGCAAGCAGGTTTATCTTAATGAGCCTATGAGTAAGCATACATCATTTAAAATAGGTGGGCCAGCAGATATTTTTGTAAAGCCTAAAAATATAGAAGAATTAAAATATATTATAGAAATTGCAAAACAAAAAAATATACCAATAACGATAATTGGAAATGGAAGTAATCTTTTAGTTAAAGACCGGAGGAATAAGGGGTATAGTTGTAAAGCCAGAATTTAAAGAAATCGAATTTATAGAAAATAATATAGTAATGGTTGGTTCTGGTGTTTTGCTATCTAAAATTGCAACAGAAGCATATAACAAAGGATTATCAGGATTAGAATTTGCCTCAGGTATTCCAGGAACCATCGGTGGAGCAATAAGAATGAATGCAGGAGCATATGGAAGCGAATTTAAAGATATTGTTGTTTCTTCTAAGTATTTAGATAAAGATTTAAAACTACATGAAATAAATAATCAAGAACACGAATTCCAATATAGAATAAGTAGGTTTAGCAAAAATAAAAATGATATTATAGTATCAACTATATTGCAGTTAAAGGAACAAAACAAGGAACAAATAAAATTAAAAATGGAAGAAAACAAAAAATCACGAATTGAAAAACAACCTATAGAATTTCCAAGTGCAGGAAGCACTTTTAAAAGAGGAAAAGATTATATTACTGCACAGCTTATTGATAAATGTGGGTTAAAGGGGTATAATGTAGGAGATGCTTATGTATCAGAAAAACACGCCGGATTTATTATAAACAAAGGAAATGCAAAGGCAAAAGATGTTCTTTGTTTGGTTGAATACATAAAAGAAAAAGTATATAAAGAGTTTAATGTTAATATAGAATTAGAACTCGAAGTTTTGGGAGAGGACTAAAACACATACGGAGGTTATAATGAAAAAATTTTTTAGTTGGTTTAAAAATAGTACAAAAATAAAAAGATGGATGTTTTTAATTTTAATTGGTATAGTTTTAACTTGTTTTGGATTTTCAAAGGTTTTAACTTCAGAAAAATTAGAATTAAATGGCTTATTACAAGTAATAGTATCATTTGTAGTTGGATTTACTTGTTTTGTTTTAGGTATAGTATATATACAAAGAAGAAATCTAGAATTATTAATAGAAGCAAATAAAGTATATACTGCAAAAGAAGGGGATTTAAAAGAATTAGTTTCTAAAAGTACTATATATGAAAAAGGACCAAATATTGTAGTAATAGGTGGAGGAAATGGTATTAACAATGTATTAAAAGGCTTAAAAAACTATACTACAAATTTAACAGCAATAGTTCCGGTTTCATCATATGGTATTCCAGAAAGTGCATCTATTAAAGAATTAAAATTAAATCCGGTAGATGACATAAAAAGTGGAATAATATCACTTGCAACAAATAGTGAAGAAATGAATAAGCTTATAAATTACACATTCACAGAAGGAAAATTAAAAAACTTGAGTTTTGGTGATATTTATATAAATGCAATGCAAAAAATATTTGGAGATTTTTCAATAAGCGTAGAAAAAACTACTAATATTTTATCTATGATAGGAAAAGTACTTCCAGTAACTTTAGACGAAATGAATATATGCGCGGAGTTACAAGATGGAACAGTTGTAGAAGAAAAAAACAAAATAGCAGAAGTTGTACAAAATAAAGTAACAAAAATTAATAGGGTATATTTGAATCCTACTAATTGTAGAACAGGAGCAGGTGTAATAGAAGCAATACAAAATGCTGATGCAATTATTATTGGACCTGGTAGCCTTTATACAAATGTTATTCCAAACTTACTTATAAAAAATGTAGCAAAAACTATAAAAGAAAGTAAAGCACTAAAAATATATATTTCAAATATAATGACAGAACCAGGTCAAACAGATGATTATAGTGTATCAGACCATATAAATAGCATTTTAGAACATAGTGGAGAAGGAATAATAGATTTTTGTATATCAGATGTAGGAGAAATTGTTCCAGAATATATAAGAAAATATAACCTAATGGGATCAGATGTGGTAAATCTAGATAGCTCAGAAATAAGAAATAAAGGCATAAGACTAATTAAAGGAGAACTTGCAACAGTAGAGGGAAATTATATTAGACATGATCCCGATAAAACAGCAAAATTGATTATAGAATTAATATGCACAGATTTAAGGTTTAAAGATAAACATAATGATGAACAATATATGTTATTAAATTCTAAATTAAAAGATGAAAACAAAAAAGCAAAGAGTATGGCTAAAAAAGGAAAAAGATTAAAACAAAAACCAAAAAAAGGAAGAGATGAGAGGTTAAGCAGAAAAAGTAAATTTAGCAGCAAGTATAGGGATAGAATAGAATCAATTAAAGAAAGCGAAAAAACAAGATTAGAAAATATAAGAATACACGAAAAAGCAAAACAAATGATAGCAGAAGAAGAGCAAAAGGAAAAAGAAAAATTTTTAAAAGAAACGTATAGTAATAGAAAGAAAAAATAATTGCGAATGTGGGACTGTCCTGAATTTTTGAATAAAAATTCTAGGGACTGTCCCCATAATATACGAAGTGGGATGTGGGAAGTGTAAAATTAGAGTAAGCCTTACGCAGTATACTCTTAAGAGCACACCTCACACTTTGCATCTCACACATATAATAAAGAGTAATAAATGACAAAACACTTTAAAAGTTAAGAATTGGAGGAATACAAATGAAAATAGAAACAAAAAACTTATCATTAAAGGAAGGAATATCTAAAGAATGGCTTATAACAAATGGAATTGGAGGATATAGTTCATCAAGTGTATTTGGTATAAATACAAGAAAATATCATGGTTTGCTAGTTGCGCCACTAACACCTCCAGCAAGAAGATATTTAATACTTTCAAAATTGGACGAATCAATTGAAATAGAAGATAAAAAATATAATTTGTATTCAAATATTTGTAAAAATTACATATCAGAGGGGTTTAAGTACCAAACAGAGTTCGAAAAAGATTATATACCAATGTTTACTTACCAAATAAATAATATTATAATAAAAAAATTGATATGTATGGAATATGGAAAAAACACAGTATGTGTTTTATATAAAATTGATAACCCTGGTAGCAGTTTTAAATTTACACTTTCTCCCGTAATGAATTTTAGAGATTTTCATACTATGACAACAAACCATGAATTTAATATAAAACAAAACATAAGAGGAAATAAAATAAAGGTAGAAATAGACAACAACTCTAATAACCCAATATATATGAATTTATCAGATGGAAAATATATAGAACATTTTAACGATACATTTAAAAATATGTATTACATAGAAGAAGAAAAAAGAGGATTTTTCCCAGAAGAAGATTTAGTAGTTCCAGGAAGTTATGAGGTAGAAATACCAGCAGAAACACAAAAAGAAATAGAATTTGTATGCTCATTAGAAGAAAATATAGAAGAATTAAATGTAAAGAAAATAATTAATAAAGAAATTATAAGAATAAACGAATTAATGTATAAAACAAACCTAATAGAAGAAAAACAAGACATTGAAAAACTTTCAAAACAAGAACTTGAGAAAAGAGCTCTTTTAAGAGATTTTACAATTGCAATAGATAATTTTATAGTATATAGACCTCAATTCGCACTTCATACAATAATTGCAGGATATCCTTGGTTTTTAGATTGGGGAAGAGATAGCCTAATTGCATTTGAAGGATTATTACTCGAAACAAAAAGATTTGATATTGCAAGAGATGTTTTACTAACTTCAATAAGAGATATAAAATTTGGACTAGTTCCAAATGGATATTCAGGTTATGATAATAGACCGTTATATAATAGTGTAGATAGTTCACTTCTTTTATTTGAGGCAACTTATAAATATTTGCAATATACAGGTGATTATAAGTTTGTAAAAGAGCATATTTATGAAAAATTAGTTTCTATAATAGATAACTATATAAAAGGAATAGATTTAGATGACAATAATATATTCTTAGATGAAGATGGACTAATATCATCAGGAACAGAATATACCCAAAACACATGGATGGATGCAAAATATGGAGATCATTGCTTTACACCAAGAAACGGTAAAGCAGTAGAAGTAAATAGCATGTGGTATAATAGCTTAATTATTCTAAAAGAATTGAGTAATAAGTTTGGAAAAAGAAAAGAAGCAAAGCAATATGAAGAATTAGCAAAAGAATGCAAAAAGTCATTTGAAGAAAAATTTTATAATAAAAAGAAGAAATGCTTGTTTGATGTAATTGGAGACGGCAAAGTAAGACCAAACCAATTATTTGCAACAGCACTTAGTTTTCCTGTGCTAGATCCTAATTCTGAAATAGCAGAAGAAATGTTTAGTACAGTTACAAAGAAATTGTTAAACAAATATGGCTTAAAAACACTTGCAAAAGGAGAAAAGGATTATGTAGATGTATACGAAGGAGATAGCTTTAGGCGCGATTCTAGCTACCATCAAGGTATAACATGGACATGGCTACTTGGATTATATTATGATACATTAAATAACAAAATAAAAACACAAAAAGATAGAAACAAAAAGAAAGAACTAGAAGCACAAAGACAAGAATTTGTAGATTCTGTTACTAAAATATTTGTAAAAGAGTTAAACGAAAGAGGCACAATAGGAAGTATATCAGAAATGTATGATTCAAAAGCGCCATATTTACCAAAAGGAGCAATAGCTCAAGCCTGGAGCGTAGCAGCAGTATTTAGAATAATAAAAGAATATTGGGAGAAATAAAAATGAGAATACTTGGAATTGACCCAGGATTTGCAATAACTGGATATAGTATAATAGATTATCAAGGAAATAAATTTAAGTTAATAGATAGCCGGAGCAGTCACAACAAAAGCGGGAGTATCATTTCCATTAAGACTTACAAAAATATATGATGACTTAAGCATGATTATTAATAAATATAAACCAGATGCGATATCAGTAGAAGAACTATTTTTTAATAACAATGCAAAAACGGCAATAAATGTAGCACAAGCAAGAGGAGTAGTTTTAATAGTAGGTTGCAAAAACAACATACCTACATTTGAATATACACCACTTCAAATAAAACAGGCAGTAGCAGGATATGGTAGAGCAGACAAAATACAAGTTCAAAAAATGGTAAAAACAATTTTAAACGTACAAGAACTTCCAAAACTAGATGACACAACAGATAGTATGGCAGCAGCAATATGCCATGCGCACAGTGCTAGATTTGCAGAAAAGTTATAATGGGGACAGTCCCCATGCGACATTTTGTCGCAAAAGGGACAGACCTTTATACATTGGAGGAACAATGACAGTAGATAATATAGAAAAAGATTTAAAACAGGGTAAATTAAATAGTTTGTATTTATTTTATGGAGAAGAACTATATTTATTAGAAAATTCTGTGAAAAAGATTAAAAAACTTTTTGGCGAATTGCTTTTAGGTATAAATTATATTCAAATAAACGAAAATAATATTAACAATTTAATATCAGATATAGAAACACCTGCATTTGGGTTCGATAAGAAATTAATAATCATAAGAGATGCAGAACTACTTAAGAAGAGTAGCAGACGTACCTCCGGAAAGCCCACACATGATAATGACGAATTACAAAAAAAGATAGCAAAATATATAAAAGAAAACATAGATACTATAAAAAGCACAGTTGTTTTAATATTTATAGAAAAAGATATTTCAAAATGTGAGCTTGCAAAAGTAATAGAAGAAAATGGAGTAGTTTGTGATTTTGAGCCTTTAAAACCAATGGATATTAAAAGAAGGATAAAGGCAATTTGTAATGCATATTCAGTAAACATAGATGAAAAAAATTTACAATTATTTATAGAAACTTGTGGCACAAATATGCAAAATTTGATAAATGAAATTAGAAAATTAATAGAGTATACTGGAGCAGGAAACACAATTACAACCGACGCAATAAATAAATTATGTATAAAAGAATTAGAAAGTAGTATATTTGATTTAACAGATAATTTAGGCAAAAAAGATATAAAAAAAGCATTAGATATATTAAAAGAATTACTTTATAATAAAGAACCAATACAAAAAATATTAATTACATTATATAACCATTTTAAAAAACTATATTTAACAAAGCTCGCATTTGAAGAACGAAAGGACGTATTAAGCGTATTAAACTTAAAACCAAATCAAACATTTTTAATAACAAAATATAAAAAGCAATCAGAATACTTTAAAACAGAAGAATTAAGAAATATTTTAGGAGAATTAATAAATTTAGACAAGAACTATAAATCTGGATTGATAGATATAAATGTTGGACTAGAAGCAATACTTTGTACATATATTTAAAAAGTAAAAATAAAAGGATGTGGAACAATGAATTTCTTAATTATATTGGGAATAATTTTAGCAATGTTTGGAGTAATATTAATATATGATGCAAGACCAATTACAAAAAAAGTATTTGGATTTGGAGATCAAAATGATGCAACACTTGGCTTAAAATTAGTAGGTTTTGTAATAAGTATAATAGGTGCAATTTTGGTATATTGTAATTTATAAAATAAAAGAGATTTTTGTAAAAAAGCATTGACAAAACGGATAAAATTAATTAAAATATAATACGTACTTTTTAAAAATGGTGGATGTAGCTCAGTTGGTTAGAGCGCTGGTTTGTGGCACCAGAGGCCGTGGGTTCAAGTCCCATCTTCCACCCCACAAACCTAAATCCATATATTGGGGTGTAGCCAAGCGGTAAGGCACCAGACTTTGACTCTGGCATGCGGCGGTTCGAATCCTCCCACCCCAGCCAGTAAACCTAAGACTTTCAAGAAATTGAAGGTCTTAAATTTTTGTTAAAAATAAATTTCTAAATATAAATATAATCTGTTAAACACATAAATTTATTATGCTCCTCTTACATTCGTCGCTTCATAAATTGATGTGTTTTAACAGATTTATAATATTTTTGCATTTGATATTAAAATTTGGTCTGAACATTAACCTAACAACTGATAAAAGATAAAACTTTTATAGACATTTTAGAAAAAATAGATTAAAATAAATATGTTAAAAAAAGTAAAATAAATATAAATATATACATTGATAAAGGGGGAAAAATAATGAATATATGGCACGATATAAATAAAGAAAGAATAAAACCAGACGAATTTATATCAGTTATTGAAATAACAAAAGGCGGAAAAAATAAATATGAATTAGATAAAGAAACGGGACTATTAAGATTGGATAGAGTTTTATATACAGCAACACATTATCCTGCGAATTATGGATTTATACCAAGAACATATGCAGATGATAATGATCCACTAGATGTTTTAGTGCTATGTCAAGAAAACATAGATCCAATGACTCTTGTAGAATGTTATCCAATAGGTGTTATAACAATGATAGACTCAGAAGAAAACGACGAAAAGATAATTGCTATTGCAAAAAAAGATCCATATTTGAATATGTATAAAGATATTTGTGACTTACCTAGCCATATTTCTTCAGAGATAATGCATTTTTTTGAAGTATATAAACAATTAGAGGAAAAACAAACAGTTGTAGAAAAAGTATTAGGAAGAGAAGATGCTGAAAGGATTATACAAAAGGCAATAGATAACTATAACAAAAA
Source organism: uncultured Clostridia bacterium (assembly GCA_944391865.1). Classification (GTDB taxonomy): domain Bacteria; phylum Bacillota; class Clostridia; order TANB77; family CAG-508; genus CAG-452. The sequence continues at coordinate 5,731 of CALXVD010000028.1, read as the reverse complement.
ATTCTTAAAATAAGGAGAAAATTATGATCGAAAAAATTTTGTTTAGTGTGATAGCATTTGTTCTTTTTGCATACATATTTTTGTTTAAATTAATAAAAAAGAATGACACAACATATTTGGTTATTTTAATTGGCGAGGCTATAGGAATATTACTTAGCTTCGTTCAGATTTTATTTGATGTTCTTTTAGGAGCAGTATGGGACGTTATAATTTATATTTTAGCTATAATAATTCCAATTATAGTATTATTGTTAGAAATAAAAGGAATTAATTTTACAGAAATAGTATATGTTTGCATAAGTAAAATTTTATTGGGCTTCAATAAAACAAAAAAAGCAAAAAATACCTTATTAAGTTTAATTGCAAAATACGATAAAAGTTATAGAGCACATAAAATGCTTGCAGAAATTTATGAAAAAGAAGGCGGAATGAGAAAAGCTATTGAAGAATATGTTAAAGTTTTAGATATAAAAAAGAATGACTATAAATCATATTTTAAAATTTCACAATTACTAAACAATCTAGATAAAAAAGAAGAAGCAATTCAAATGTTAAAAATTTTAATATCAAAAAAACCAGAATTATACGAGGCAGGTAAATTACTTGGAAGCTTACTTTTAGAAAAAGAAAACTACAAAGAGGCAGTACATGTATATGTACAAGTAATAAAACATAATCCGGATAAGGCAGACTTATATTATAACTTAGGAGTTGCATATTGTAGAATAAATGAATTTTCTTTAGCTAAAGATTGTTTTGAAAAAACTGTCGAAATTGATTCTAATTTATATAATGCATATTATAGATTAGGACAACTATCTTTACTATATAGAGATATAGAAACAGCAGAAAAATACTTTTTACAAAGCATATATGGTGAAACTGAAGGCAAAGCTTATTATCAACTTGCAAAAATATACATGATGAAAAATGATAAAAATAAAGCAACAACATTTTTAAATAGAGCAATAGATAGCAATAGTATGTATTACGATTTGTCAAAAGATGAGCCAATATTTTTCTCAATAAAAGGGTTAATCATTCCTAAAGAAGAAAACTCAAATAATAATACTTCTACTGAGTCAGAACAAGAAAAGAAAATTTCAGACTATTTAGATGATACCTATAATTTAACAAAATATTTAAACGAAAAAAAGTCTAACAAAAAATTTGATAAATAATTAATCATAAAAATATAATTCTTAAATAATATTGTATTAAAAATTAATGTTGAAAGTAGTGATTGTTTATGAACAAAAAAATAGGCTTACTTGGTGGAGATTTAAGAATTATAAGGTTAGCAGAAATTTTAGCAAAAGAAAAAAATAATATTTATACATATGCATTAGAAAAGAACGATTTTAGAAATGATAAAATTATAGAATGCTCAAATTTAAAAGAGTTTTGTTCTAATTGCAATGTAGTAGTATCAGGAATTCCATTTTCAAAAGATGGCATATTTGTAAGTAGTCCAATGAGTGATGAGCATATAAAAATAGAAGAGTTGTTTGAACAATTAAAAAATAGGATATTAATTGCAGGCGCTGTAAATTTAAAAAATAAAGAGCTTGCAAAAAATAATGATATAGAATTAATAGACTTAATGGAAAACGAGCAATTAACTATAATGAATGTGATTCCTACTGTTGAAGGTGCTATACAAATTGCAATGGAAAACACAGAAGAAACAATACACGGAAGCAACTGTTTAGTATTAGGATATGGAAGAATTGGAAAACTTTTATGCAAAACTTTAAAATCTTTAGGTGCAAATGTTGCATGTATGGCAAGAAAAGAAAAAGATTTAGCATGGATTAGATTATTAGGTTACAAAGATATTTATTTAAAAGATCTATGCAGTTCTTTGAAAAACAAGTATAATATTATATTTAACACAGTACCATCAATACTATTAAATGAAGAAGAATTACAAATATTAAAGCAAACAAATCAAAATTGTATTATAATAGAACTTGCATCCAGTCCTGGAGGAATAGACCTAAAAAAAGCAGAAGAATATAACATAAAAGTAATTTATGCTCAGGGATTACCTGGTAAAGTTGCACCATATACAGCAGCAAAATATATTAAAGAAACAATAGAAAAATTGTAATTTGTAGGGTTAATTAATTGCAAATATTGTAGGGGTCGCCGCCCTCGGCGACCCGAAAATATTGGTATGCGGGTCGCCGAGGGCGGCGACCCCTACAATCGTTCCAAAAAATTTGTATTACAAATTACAATTTGTAGTAAAGGAGGAAAAGCTAAATGACAATATTACAGGCAATAATTTTAGGAATTGTACAAGGAATTACAGAACTTTTACCAATATCAAGTTCTGCACATTTAAATTTAATACCATGGATTTTTAACTGGACATCGTCCCCAGATTTTGAGGCAGCATTTGAAGCGTTTGATGTAGCTCTTCATGCAGGAACTTTGCTTGCAATAGTAATATTTTTCTTTAAAGACTGGATAAATTTAATAATTAGTGGATTTAACCAAGTAGTAAAAAAGAAGAAAACTAAAGAAGGAGCGATGTTTTGGTATTTAGTTTTAGCAACTATACCAGGGGGGATAATAGGATTTATTTTAGATTATTTTGCAGAGGACTATTTAAGCAAACCATTAATAATCGCTGTTGCATTAATAGTAATGGGAATAATTTTATATTTAGTAGATAAAAATTGTAAATCAGAAACAGAATATGAGAATATGACATTAAAACAAACTTTTTTAATAGGACTTTCTCAATGTTTAGCATTTATACCAGGCGTATCACGTTCAGGAATAACAATGACAACAGGAAGACTTATGGGAGTAAAAAGAGAGTCAGCAGCAAAATATTCTTTTATGCTTTCTGCACCAATTGTATTTGCAGCAACGGTTTATAAATTAAAAGATTTTGTATTTAGCTTACCATTCGTAATTGGAGTTCTTACAAGTTTTATAGTAGGAATATTTGTAATTAAATTTTTATTAAATTACTTAAAAAAAGGAAGTTTTAAAGGCTTTGCAATATATAGAGTAATAGTTGGAATAATTGTAATTGGAATATATTTGATTAGATAATTCCGGCAATTTGGGGACGGTTCCATTTTTACTGGTAAAACCAGTAAAAATGGAACCGTCCCCAAATTGCCGGAATTTTTTATTTACGCTAATATTTTTCTTCCTATTTCTGTTACTGTTCCTGCACCAATAGTAAGAACAATATCATTAGGACATGCTCTTTGTTTTATATATTTTGCTATATCATCAAAATCTGAAATATAAGTAGCTTCTTTTCCAAGAGTACGAATTTTATTTACTAAATCTTTAGAAGAAATATCATATGTATTTACTTCTCTTGCAGCATATATATCTGTTATTACTATGTTATCAAAATTAGTAAGAACTTTTGCAAAATCATCTAAAAGTAATTTTGTTCTACTATATGTATGTGGCTGAAAAATAATCCAAGACTGACGATATTTTTTATTTTTTAGTGCATTTGCAGTAGCTAAAATTTCACTTGGATGATGTGCATAATCATCGTAAATTGAAATGTTTTGATATGAACCAACTAATTCGAATCTACGATTTGCTCCCGTAAATTTTAGTATAGCTGATTTTATTGTATATTTATCAATTCCATATTCAAAACATAATGCAATGCAAGATAAAGCATTTAAAACATTATGCATTCCTGGAACTGATAGTTTCATTTCTATAAAGAAATTATTATTATGATAAACATCAAATTTTGCGAAACCATTATTATCAAAAACTATGTTTCTTGCAACAAAATTTGCTTTTTCATTTTTTATACCAAAAGTTATAGATTTTGCTTCTGTACAAGAACGTAATTTCATACAATTTGCATCATCTGCATTTACAACCAATAAACCATCATAAGGTAAAAGTGCTACATATTTTTCAAAAGCCTTTTTAATATTATCCAAATTTTTAAAATAATCTAAATGATCATTATCAATATTTAAGACAATAGTAGATTTAGGACTAAATTTTAAAAAGCTTTCAACATATTCACAAGATTCTAAAATAAAATATTCACTATTACCAACTCTATTATTTCCGTTTATTTGTTTTAAAATTGCTCCTACCTGTATAGTTGGATCTAAACCTGCTTCAAGGAAGCATAATGAAACCATTGAAGTAGTAGTTGTTTTTCCATGAGTTCCTGCAATACCAATTGTATTTTTGTAAACTCTAGTAAGAAATCCGTACAAAATCACTTCTTTCTATTGTGGAAATATTTAATTCTCTAGCTTTAACAAGTTCTGGATCATCTTGTTTTATTGCAGCAGAATATACAACTAAGTCAGCTTTTTTTACTAAATCAGTTTCGTGTCCTATTGATATAAAAATTCCGTGGCTAGAAAGCCTATCTGTAATTTTACTTCTTGTACAATCAGAACCAGTAACAAAAATTCCGAAAATTGTGTAGAATTTCTGCAATTCCACTCATACTAATTCCACCAATTCCTATCATGTGTATATGTTTATATTTTTTTAAATTTTCTATACTATTATTAAGATTAATCATTTTGTTACAACACCTTTCTTTTACGAAGAAAATTATATATGTAAAATAGAAAAAATTCAATATTTTTATGTAAAAAGAATTATAAATTGGAATTTGTTATTGCGATGTGTGAGGTGAGAAGTGTGAGGTGTGCTTTTTAGGGCTAAGCTACGTAAGACTTACCCTAATTTCCCACATCCCACATCACACATCTCACTTCTCATTCAAATTACAATTTGTATAAAAAGTAAAAATTTGTATATAATATGTTATATTAATAAAAAATGTGAATATAAAATAATCTTGTAAAATAAAGAAGGAAAAAAATATTTTTTGGCGAATAGAATAATTGTACATAATAAATGTACAATTAAAACATTGGAAGGCGGTGCAACACAAAATGCAAATAACAGATGTACGTTTAAGAAAAGTAAATTCAGAAAACAGAATGAAAGCTGTTGCTTCTGTAACATTCGATAATGAATTTGTAATTCATGACATAAAAGTTATCGAAAGTCAAAATGGATTATTCATAGCTATGCCAAGTAGAAAAACTCCAAACGGAGAATTCAAAGATATAGCTCATCCAATTAATGCTGAAACAAGAGAAAAAATCCAATCAGCTATATTAGAAGCTTATGAAGCTCCAGAGGCTGAAGTTAGCGAAGAATCAGCAGAATAATAGAATAAATAAAAAAACACCTAATCATAGGTGTTTTTTTATTATCTATAAACATATATTCTGAGATGACTTATATTAGAAAATTATTTAATAACATTTATTAAAATAAATAAGTATAAATATACATAAAAAATGTTAAAAAAGAAAATTAAATATGATAGTATGCTATTGTAATAATAAGTTTAATCTTGAATGGAAATAATAAAATAAAAACAAAGAAAAATATTGCAAAAGAAAAAGATATAACTTATAATTAACGTAAATATAATTGTAGGGTTTTAATCGCCTGCAAAAAAATGTAGGGACGGCAAGAAAGCCGTCCGAGAAAACAAAAACAAAAGAAAGGATGAAAAACAAATGAATACAAAAAAACAAACAAAAATCACACATCACACTTCGCACCTCACACATCAAACTATAATAATTGCAGAAAAATTGTAGGGACGTTGTCGGTAAGGAATACCAAAGAGGATAGCCAAACTGCGCCCATAGACCACAGAGGAATAACCCTAATAGCCCTA
>CALXVD010000027.1 GCA_944391865.1 uncultured Clostridia bacterium | reverse complement strand
TTTCTATTTTTATACATCTAGGGTGAAATATTCGTTTCTAAACTTTTAAGGTGATTTTATCATAAATTAAATACACCCCACAATTTACATAAGTTGACTACTGTTATAAACTGTGGTATAATTTCATTAACTGCAAAAGCAGTAATTTTTTTGAAAGGAGATCATAAATAATGATCAAAAGAACACGGAAACATGTTATAGGAGAAGCTCTTATGGCAAATTTGACAGAAGAATTGTGGGGAGATTTGCACAAGATGGCACACGACAGATTGTATTCCAAAAGTGGAGAAGGAAGTGAGATGACAGATTGGATCGATTGGCCATTAAAGTATCAAGAATCAGAAGAGTATAAAAGGCTTAAAGAAACTGCTAAAAGAATCCGTAACCAAAACGATGTTGTAATCGTTGTAGGAATAGGCGGTTCATATCTTACGCCAAAAATGATTATCCAAAGCGAATACGGAGAGTTTTATAATGAATTAGCTGAGGAGAATCAGAATCCCAAAATCTATTTTGTAGGATGCGATTTAAGTCCTGATAGGATAAACGAGATATTGGAGCTTATTTGTGGATGTGAGTGGTCCATTATCTATATCTCAAAATCTGGAGGGACTATGGAGCCAGCATTAGTATTTCGTACTTTTTGGCAAAAGCTTTATGAGCTGTATGGAGCAGAAGCAGACAGCCGTGTTTACGCAATTACAGATGCGCAAAAAGGCATTTTGAGAAGCATTGCGAATGAACGTGGTTGGAAAAGTTTTGCGATACCTGATGGTATAGGCGGAAGGTATTCCGCTTTTACTGCATGTGGTCTATTGCCAATTGCAGTTGCAGGTATAGATACTGACAAGCTTCTCCAAGGAGCAGTTGATGCTATGAAGGATTGTAGTAGTAACCCAAATAGTTTTGCAGGAATTTATGCTAGGTGGCGTTATTTCAACTATTTCCAGGGGAGAAAAGTAGAACTCTATGCTGTGAATGCTCCTGAAATTTCTTTCTTCTCTGAATGGTTAAAACAACTCTTCGGAGAAAGTGAAGGGAAAGATGGAAAAGGATTATTTACTACAAGTGCGATTTTTCCAACAGACTTACATTCGATAGGGCAAGTTATACAAGAGGGAACAAGAAATGTAATTTTCGAAACATTTATTAACAGAGAGTTTAAAACCTCTGTTAAAATTCCAAAAACCAATCTGAAAGATAATTTGAATGAAAAGTGTCAAGGTAAAGAGTTTTATCAAGCAGTAGCTGCCGCAATGGATGGTGCATTTAAAGCACATACTAAGGGAGGAAATCTCTGTTGCACTATAAAGGTGGGAAACACACTTGAAGACATGGGATACCTTATGCAGTCCATGTTTGTGTCATGTGCAGTATATTGCTATATGATAGGAGTGAATCCCTTTAATCAGCCAGGTGTAGAGCTACATAAAACCAACATGAAATCCAGTCCTGAATGGGACAATTAAACGTTCTGCTTTCAAAATGGGGCATCGGAATATTCCGGTGCCCTTAACTATTGATTGTCAAAAGGTGCCATAGGGCACGGGAATTTTTGGTATAAAATTTTATCTCAATATTGATATACAACTAAATTTGATATATACTTTATCTGTTATGAGGAGGAGTAAGGAATGGAAGAAAAAATAAGATTAGGGATACTAGGTTATGGAAATTTAGGAAGAGGTGTAGAAATTGCAGTAAAAAATAATTCTGATATGGAATTAGTTGCCATATTTACGAGAAGAGAACCAGAAGAATTAAAAACATTAGGAAAAACACCTGTTGTTAATGTTTCTGAAATAGAAGAGTGGAAAGATAAAATCGATGTATTAATATTATGTGGAGGTTCAGCAACAGATTTACCAGTTCAAGGACCAAAATACGCAGAAATGTTTAATACAATAGATAGTTTTGATACACACGCTAAAATACCAGAATATTATAAAAATGTAAACGAATCAGCAAAAAAAGGAAATAAAGTTTCTATTATATCAATTGGTTGGGATCCAGGAGCATTTTCGCTAAATAGGTTATATGCAGAATCATTTTTGCCAAACGGAAATACATATACTTTTTGGGGAAAAGGTGTAAGCCAAGGGCATTCTGACGCAATAAGAAGAATAGAGGGAGTAAAAAATGCTATTCAATACACAATACCAGTAGAAGATGCTATAAATAGAGTAAGAAATGGAGAAAACCCTGCTCTAACAACTAGAGAAAAACATATAAGAGAATGCTTTGTAGTTGCTGAAGTTGGAGCAGACAAAAAAGAAATAGAGAATAAAATAAAAAATATGTCTAATTATTTTTCTGATTATGATACTATTGTACACTTTATAACAGAGGAAGAATTAAAAGCAAATCATAGTGGTATGCCACATGGAGGATTTGTAATAAGAAGCGGTAAAACTGGCATAGAAAATCAAACTAATCAAATAATAGAATATTCTTTAAAATTAGAATCAAATCCAGAATTTACGTCTAGTATATTAGTTGCATATGCAAGAGCAACATATAGATTATCAAAAAATGGAGAATATGGAGCAAAAACAATATTTGATATTGCACCAAATATGATATCAAGAAAAACAAACGAACAACTATTAAAAGAATTATTGTAGTAAAAGGAGCAAAGAATGAAAGAAGAATTTATAAAATTATTAAGAGCAACAAATAGAGAAGGAATGGAAAAATTAATAGAATACCTAGATAATTCAGATTTTTTTGAGGCACCAGCAAGCACAAGATACCATGGTGCATTTAAAGGTGGGCTTCTTGCACATAGTATGAAGGTATATGAAATATTAAAAACAAAAGTGCAAGATAGTGATTCTGTAAAAATTGTTGCGCTATTACACGACATATGCAAAACAAATTTTTATAAAACAGATTATAGAAATGTAAAAAATAATGGGGTATGGGAACAAGTACCATATTATACAATAGAAGATAACATACCATATGGACATGGGGAAAAATCTGTAATGATGATTAGTGAATTCATAAAACTAACACCAGAAGAAAAATATGCAATAAGGTGGCACATGGGATTTACAGAACCCAAAGAATTATATGGAACAATAGGTGGAGCATATAAAAAATATCCGCTTGCGTTATATACACACGAAGCAGATTTAGAAGCTACATATTTTTATGATATTTAAATAATAGAATTAATTACCAGTAAATGGCTTAAATATTCAAATTTTTTTGCATTGACTTATTTTAATATATATGATAGAAATAAATCAAAATTTGAAAATAAAGGGGATTTTATGGAAAAGAAAAAAAGAGACTGGAATTCTATTATAGGAAAAATTGTTCTAATAAGCTTTATTGCACCAATGGCATTTATAATTTACAAAATAATAGTGTCGCCAACTACAAATGAGCAAAACATAGAAGGATTAAGGGTCAAAACAGACTACATACTAATGCTTTCTCAATGTATTTTAGGAGTAATCGCACTTTTTATTCCAAATATAATTACTAAAAAAACAAGAATAATAATACCTTCATATATGTATTTAGTTTATATATTATTTTTGTATGGAGCAGTATTTTTAGGTGAAGTAAGAAACTATTTTTATAAAGTACCACATTGGGACACAATATTACATACATGCAGCGGAGCAATGCTTGGAGCATTAGGATTCTCATTTGTAAATATTTTAAATAGACAAGAAAAAATACATGTTGCATTATCTCCAATATTTGTTGCGTTTTTTGCATTTAGTTTTGCTATTACTTTAGGAGTAATATGGGAAATTTACGAATTTGCATTTGATGGATTATTAGGATTAAATATGCAAAAATTTGCTTTAGAAAACGGAACAGAGTTAGTTGGAAGAGTAGCACTCGCAGATACAATGGAAGACTTAATAGTAGATTCATTAGGTGCATTTATAATGTCTGTGATAGGGTATATATCTTTAAAATATAAGAAAGGTTGGCTTGAGAAATTATTAATAAGAATAAAAAGTAAATAAAATATTTATAGAAAAATAACCTTAAAGTTAAGGTTATTTTTTTTGCAAAATTTTCATACTTGTCCAGTTACATTAATATAATTGAATATAAAATTAAACAAAGAGGAGTAAAAATGCTAAAAAGAAGACAAAGGTGTATTTTATCTAAATTAAAAAAAGGACAAAGGGCTAGAGTAATCGGAATTAATTTAGATAAAACTGAAATGAGAAGACATTTGCTAGACATGGGTATAACAAAAGGAACAGAAATATTAATAAAAAAAGTAGCTCCAATGGGAGATCCAGTAGATATTGAACTTAGAGGATATGAGCTGTGCATTAGAAAAGAAGAAATGAAATACATAGAAGTGGAGGTTGTAGAATGAAAATAGCGTTAGTTGGCAACCAAAATAGCGGTAAAACAACACTATTTAATTTGCTTACAGGAACAAATCAAAAAATAGGCAATTGGCCAGGTGTAACTATAGAGAGAAAAACAGGCATTATAAAATACTTAAATTGTGAATTAATTGATTTACCAGGAATTTATTCACTTAGCCCATATACAATGGAAGAAGAAATATCTAGGAAATATATTATACAAGAAAAACCAGATATAATAATAAATATTGTTGACAGTACTTCACTAGAAAGAAGTTTGTATCTTACTACACAACTTATGGAATTGAATATAAAAGTAATTATTGTGCTTAATATGGTTGATAGGTTAGAAAAAAAAGGTATATATATTGATAAGGATAAACTATCAAAAGAAATAGGAACAGATGTTGTTGAAATTTCTGCTCTAAAAAATACAGGAATAGATGAGTTAATAAATATAATAAAAAATTGTAATATTAAATCTTATGAAAAAGAAATATTTGAATCTAATATAGAAAACGAAATAATTAAAGTAAGGATTAAATATAATGTAAATAGATTTGAAGCAATAAAAATTCTTGAAAGCGATAAATTATATAGTAAATATCAAACTCAAGACATAAAAAAATTGAGAGAATATTTAGAAACAACATACAAAATGGATACAGAAGAGCTATTTGCAAGTAAAAGATATGAGTTTATAGGAAGGCTGAAAGAAAAGGTAACAAATGTTAAACCTGCAGAGGAAAATATTTCAGATAAATTAGATAAAATTTTTTTAAATAAAATTGTTGCATTTCCTATATTTATTGTAATTATGTTCCTAGTTTACTATCTTTCAGTAGGAGTTGTAGGAAGTTCTAGTACAGACTTTGTTACAAATTTAATAGATAAATTTGGACAAACAACTAGAATGTTTTTATTACAAAGCGGAGCGTCAAATTGGATTGTAAGTTTGGTAGTAGACGGAATAATTACAGGGGTGGGAGCAGTACTTGGATTTGTACCACAGCTAATTATTTTATTCCTTTGCATTTCAATTTTAGAAACAACAGGATACATGTCAAGAATAACATTTTTGCTTGATAAATTCTTTAGAAAATTTGGCTTAAGTGGAGAAGCTATTATTCCATTTATAGTGGGGCTTGGTTGTAGTGTGCCGGGAATAATGATAGCAAGAGTTATAAAAGAAGAAAAAGAAAGAGAAGCAGCAATTATTCTTACGCCGTTTATTCCATGTAGTGCAAAATTACCAATTATAGCAATGTTTTCAGGCTATTTTTTTGGAGATAAGTCTGGACTAGTTTCAGCGTCACTTTATTTCTTAGCAATAGCAATAATATTAATTTCTGCATTTTTTATAAAAAAATTTTTTACAAAAGGTATGGGAACTTCATTTGTATCTGAACTTCCAGAATATAAATTACCAAGTCTAAAATACATAGTAAAAGACGTTTCTGATAAAGTAAAAGAATTTGTAAAAAGAGCAGGAACAATAATACTTACGTGTTCAATAATCGTATGGTTTTTACTATCTTTTTCTTGGAAATTAGAATATGCAGTAAATATTGAAAATAGTATATTAGCATCTATTGGGAAAACTATTAGTTTTGTTTTTTACCCAATACTTGGAACTTTTAGTTGGGAAGCGGCAGTATCTGCTATTCAAGGATTAGTTGCAAAAGAGCAAGTTATTTCTTCAATGAATATAATAGCAGGTTTAGGTAAGGACTTAAGTAGCTCATTATCTATATTTAATTCTGAAACATTTAGTTTTTTTACCAAGCCCAGTGCATATGCGTTTATGGCATTTAACTTATTTAGTGCTCCATGTTTTGGGGCAATAGGAGCAATGAAAAGAGAATTGGGTAGCACTAAAAAAACGCTAAAGGCAATCGCATTTCAAATAACACTAGCATGGATACTGGCAAGTATAATATTTAATGTTGGAACATTTATTAGTAATTTATGAGGTGAAAAAGCTATGAAATTAATAGATTTTATAATACTAATAATTATATTAGGTCCTATATTCTTAAAAATATATTTAAAGCATAATAGCAAAAATTGTTGTAATAACTGTCCATATAATAAAAATAATTGCAATAAAAATGATTGTTAATTTGATATTATATGTGGTAAAATACAAAATAGAAATTATTAATGGAGTGGAATATGTTAAAAAATAAAAATAAAGTAGATATAGTATATATAGTTATAGCAAATATAATTAGAATCATATTTGCATATGAAGCAATAAAAAATCTTATTGCGGAAAATTATACACAAATGGTTATAGCGTTCCTTGGAATAATAGGTACTTTTGTTCCATATATTATTAACAATATTTTTAAAGTTAAATTATTAAAGGTGCTTAACTTTGCAATTCTGATTTTTGTTTTTGGTGCACAATATTTTGGTTCTCTTAAAAATATATATGATGTTATAACCTTTTACGACACTATATTGCATACTGCATCAGGTATAATACTATTTTTAATAGGTGTTAATGTTATTAAAATTGTAGATGAAAGAACGGTAAATAAATTATTTTGTTATCCTATGGTTATTGTTTCATTTGCATTTTGCTTTGCAATTTCGTGGGGAGTTTTTTGGGAATTCTATGAGTTTGCATCAGATAGAATTTTAGGTACAGATATGCAACTTTTAAAATCAGGAGGAGATATTGCATTAATGGATACAATGATAGATTTATTATCAGGAGCAGCAGGAGCAATTGTTGCTAGTATTTGTACATATTTTTATCTAAAAAAACACAAAAAAGAGCCTATAAACGAATAAGATACACTTTTTTTGCACTTTTTCATAATATAATTATGAGGTGATTATATGACTTACGAAGAAGTGCAAGAAATACTTCGGTTCAAAGAAAAATATTCCATACCCTAAGCTTGCAAATATAAGACAAAACCAAAAATATGCAAATTTATTGTATGATAGTTTCGCAGGTGAAACAGGAGAGTTAACTGCAATTGCACAATATATATACGAGAACATAGAATTAGGATATTACGAAAATTTCAGTAAAATTATACTTAGCATTGCAATTGAAGAAATGCATCATTTAGAATTAATAGGAAATCTAATAAGAAAATTAGGGAGAAGAGCATATTTTGTAAATCAAAAGCATTGTATGTGGAATGCTAAAAATGTAAAATACCATTTTAGCAGTGTGTATGATATGTTAAATTATAATATAGAATCAGAAAAACAAGCAATTGCTGGATACAAAGAAGCTATAAAACATACTCAAAACAAAAGCATACAACAACTATTAGAAAGAATTATTTTGGACGAACAAACACATTTGGAAATATTTAATAGATTAAAATAAATTCAGGTAATTTGGGGACGGTTCCATTTTTGCCGGTTTTAACCGGTAAAAATGGAACCGTCCCCAATCTAATCAATTATCTTTTTCAATTACAATATACGAACCTTTAATGTATAAATTAACTGAATCTTTTTCCTTTATTCCGAGTTTGTTTCTAAAATCAATTGGTAAAACTACTCTACCGAAGTTCATCTACTTTTCTACTGACAACTCTTTCTACCATATTTTCCTCCTTAAATTTTTTATTCGCTTTTAATTAATGATTCTATTGAATTTAAAGTTTTTTCCCAATTTTCACAATCCTCAGGAATATTGGTAGTTAATTCTAATAAAATTTTGCGCTCTTTTTCATATTTTTTATACTGCTTTTTGGTTTTTTCTAATAAATCATTACTTCTTTTTAGTAAGTCCAATTTTTGAGAATCTATTGATAAATTAAACATAAAAAACACCTCTAATATAAACACGAATAAATATATTAATATAGTTTATACTGTAAATAATATTAACATTAATATAAAGTGTAATAAATAATTACTAAAAAAACAATACTTTTTTGTATGAATTTTAGTCACTTTTTGTTGATATTTGGAGATGATATACTTTGTCTGAGAGTAAAAATAAACAGTTTTGTTGAAAGTGGGGGTTATATTTGACTGTAATAAAAAAAGATGATATTTTAAAAGTAATAGGGAAAAAAATAAAAGAAGCAAGAGAAATAAAAAAGTATACACAAGAATTTGTATCAGAAAAAATAGATAAATCAGTAGATACTTTTAGAGGTATTGAAAATGGAAGAAGTGTAGGGAGCCTTCCAACATTAATAAATATTTGCAACTTATTGGATATTACTTTAGATGAAATATTTTACGATTTATTATATAAAAAGGAAACAATATTAGACAAAAAATTATATGAAGATTTTCAAAAACTAAATTTAGATGAAAAAGAATTAGTTGAGGATATGATAAAACATATGAATTCAAAGAAAAATAAATGATAAATTGATTTTGAGTAAATCGAAACAAAAAGGGACAGACCCCAATCGTTTTAAAAATTTGACTGAAACGATTGGGGTCTGTCCCTTTTTGTTTCGATTTATATCCAACTCTTATATTTCTTAATATATATTTTCTTTGCAAATATAGCTACTATACAATAAAGTATACTTACACCTAAAATTACATTTAGATAATTTAATGTTACAGGAACAAGCCCTATTGCTTTTCCTAAAATTGTGTAAGGAACAAGTATTCCTATAATACTTAATAATATAGAAGATATATATACTGCTTTATTTGCGTTGCTTTGCACAAATGGAAGTTTTGCAGTTCTTATAATGTGCATTCCCATAAGGTTTGAAACTATACTATAACTAAACCATACAGTTTGGAAAACAGCAGCTTCTCTTAGCCCAAATATAAACCAGAGTGATGCAAATACCATCATATCAAATGCAGAACTAAGTGGTCCCATAAATAGCATAAAATGTTTTAAATCTTTAATATCAAATTTTTTAGGATGCTCTATATATTCTTTATCTACATTATCAAAAGGTATAGTCATTTGACCAAAATCATAAAGCAAACTTTCAACTAATAATTGAATAGGTGTTTCTGGCAAGAATGGTAGTAAAACGCTTGCAATAATAACTGATACAACTTCACCAAAGTTAAAGCTAACAGCCATTTTTATATATTTCATAAGGTTTGCAAAAGTACGTCTTCCGTTCTGTTACACCTTCTAATAAAACATTTAAATCTTTTTCTAAAAGAATTATATCTGCAGTTTCTTTTGCAATGTCAACTGCAGTATCAACAGATACACCAACATCTGAGTTTGTAAGTGATGGAGCATCGTTTATTCCATCTCCCATGTATCCTACAACATTTCCGGCTTCCTTAAGAAGTCTTACAATTCTTGCTTTTTGTATAGGAGATAATTTAACAAACACATTTGATTTTTTTAGTAGTCTTAAAACACCAACATCTGCAAGTTTATCTATTTGAGCACCAGTTACTATTTTTTTAGTATTTATATTTACCTTTTTACAAATACATTTTGTAACTGCTGCATTGTCACCTGTTAAAACAATAACTCTAATTCCAGCTTTGTTTAATTTTTCAACTGCAACTTTTGCACTTTCTTTTGGTGGATCTAAGAAACCAATAAAACCAATTAAAGACATTTGAGTTTCATCTTTTACATCAAATGAAGTTATATTATTAATATTTTTCTTTTGGCAAACAGCAACAACTCTTAAACCATCTTCATTTAAATCATTTGTAATCTTCTTAACATTTTCCTTTATTTCTTTAGTAATTGGCAAGATTTCGTTATTGTAATCTATAGTTGTACAAATATTTAAAATTTCTTCAACTGCACCTTTGGTAATTAATATTTTTTCTCCATCTTTTTCAACTACAACAGAAAGTCTTCTTCTACTAAAATCAAAAGGAATTTCATCAACTTTTTTATATTCATTTTTAAGGTTATCGAGGTTGTTTTTTTCAGCCCTTGCTATAACTGCTTCATCAATATTGCCTTTTAATCCAGTTTGAAAATATGCGTTTAGAAATGAATGTTTTAAAACTCTTAAATCTTCATTTCCATATACATCAAGATATTTTTCCAAAACTATATTGTCTTCTGTAAGAGTTCCTGTTTTATCTGTACATAAAATATTCATAGCACCAAAATTTTGGATAGAATCTAATTTCTTTACAATTGTTTTTTTCTTAGACATCCTAACTGCGCCTTTAGATAAACAAGAAGATAAAATAACAGGGAGAAGTAGAGGAGTAATTGTAATTGCAATTGCAACAGCAAAAGTAAATGCAAGTACAGTATCATGCTTTTGATAGTTAAAAATAAACACTAAAGGAATTAACACCATCATAAATCTTATTAATAATTTACTAATATTTTCAATTCCTTTTTGAAAACTAGTTTTAGGTTTTCCTTGAGTTAAAGTATGTGCAACTTTTCCAAAATAAGTATTATCACCTGTTTTGATAACTACTGCTTTTGCACTTCCACTAATAACATTAGTTCCCATAAAACAAATTGTGTCCAAATCAGTTATGCTTTCAATGTCATCAATAGATTTAAGTTCTGTATCTGTGGATTTCTTTACAGCATCTGATTCGCCAGTAATTGAAGACTGCCCAACATATAAATCTTTAGACTCAATTACTCTTATATCAGCAGGTATCATATCGCCTGCAGAAAGAACTACAGTATCTCCAACAGTAACTTCTTTTAATGGAATTTTAATTTCTTTTCCGTTTCTTATAACAGTACTAGTAGTCTCAACAAGCTCTTTTAACTTTTCAGCAGCATTATTAGAACGAAATTCTTCTACAAATTCAAGTAAAGTACTAACAATAATTAAAAGTAAAATTACAATTATATTTGCCGGACTTGGATTTTCAGGAAGTATTATATCTGTATAGATCAATATAAAACTAATTCCAAGTAAAATACTGTTAAAAGGGCTAAAAAGACTAGAAAAGAAATAATTGTACCATTTTTTAGGCTTTGCCTGTTTTACTTGATTTAAGCCAAAATTTTTTAAATTCTCTTGAGCTTTTTCAGGAGTTAATCCTTTATCAGATATATTGTGTTTCTTTTTAAACTCATCAGAATTTAAAATACAATCTTCTCCATAAAAGCTCTTAACATCAATATCCTCTTTTTTTGCGTTTGTCATATGTATACCTTCTTTCAAATTTGTATATTTGTATAGTAAAAGTATATCACTAAATTTAAAAAAATAAACAGGTAAATTGTAATTTGTCTGATTAAATTGATGATTTTTTATTACACAATAATTTATAGAATAGTAATAAAATCAGTTAAAACACATCAATTTATGAGCACCGGATGTGATTGGAGTGTTTGTGCAATTCTTAAGGAAAATTGAAGGAGGAAGCGGGATACCGAGAGGCTCGTTCAATTTAACGCTAGAATTGCTAAAACACGTATTGAACCGAGGAGCGCAATAAATTTATGTTTTTAACTAGATTTTATGGGCGTCTTGCAATTAATTTAATTAGGTAAATTGCAACTTATATTAATAAAATAAAAAACAGCACATTTAAAATGCTGTTTTTTAATCAATAAATTATCTTATATCTTCTTTTGGTTCAATATTATTTTCTAATAATTCAGGTTTTTTCATATATCTATAAAATGATTTTAAAGCATTTGCATAATAAAAACCATCACATATTCTTTCATCTGCAACCCATGCAAGAGAAATTGTTTTTTCTTGAACAATACTATCATCTTCGTAAATATAAGACTTTTTCTTTTTACCCATTGCTAAAAACACACCTGTTGTCCCAAAATTATATATATGATGATAAATTGCATCAATACCAAGTGAACCAACATTTGTTAAGAAAGCACTAGTGTGAAATGGGCTTGCTTCGATTACGGCTTTTGGCATCATTCCATGTTTATCTAAAAACATAAGTATATTTACTACAAGTTTAAATAACCAACTTGGAATTGGTGACAAAAATTTTGCAAGCTTATCTGTATTATTTTCTGCGGCCAAATCCTTATTTCTTGCAATTGCATTATCTAATTTTTCTTTTACTTCAAAAATGTTTTCTGAACCTGTAAATGGAATTTTAATTGTTGTTTCTTCTATTTCTTCAGTCATTTCTTTTTTTATTGCAAGAGAAATCGTAATTCCGTGTCTTGCATAAGTTCTACCATCCATTACAAATCTATTTAAAGCAGGTTTTTCTGCAAGTAACCTTACCAATGCAGCATATATTATATTCATATAAGAAATTCTAATACCTTCTTTTTCTTTTTTATCAATATACTCATCTAAATATCTAAGAGGCAAATCTTGCGTGTAATATACGTGCGCATCGCTTCTTTCTTTCATTACATGTGGTATAACTCTAAAAAAAGGTCCTAATGTTTTTAACTTTCTTCCGTCTGATCTTAATCCAAACATAATTCATCTCCCCTATAAAGCATATTATACAATAGAAATAATATACATTGCAAGAAAAATGTCAAATTTTTGTGGAGATTTCGCTCGGAGCAATTTTTCCTCAAGGAGACCTTTTCGCTCCGAGCAAAATTTCCACGGTTAAAGTATTGACAAATGACACCGTGTCATATATAATTTATGACATGGTGTCATTTTATTTAAAATGGGGGTGTTAAAATGCCATCAGAAACATTTTTTAAATTACCGCAAGATAAAAAAGAAAAAATTTTAACTTGTGCAAAACAAGAATTTACAAGGGCAACTTTGCAAGATGCATCAATAAAAAACATTGTAGAATCAGCAGGAATTGCAAGAGGAAGTTTTTATCAATATTTTGATAGCAAAGAAGATTTACTTCAATACATGCTAGAGGAACATATAGAAAGAATAAATAATAGTATAGAAAGGTCAATAAAAAAGACTAAAGGGGATATTTTTGAAGCATTTATATGTATTTACGACTACATGGTAAATGAATGCATGAATAAAAAAGAAGTTCAATTTTTTAAAAAAATATTTGAAGGAATAAAAACATCAGAAGATGATTTTTTTGTAATAGATTTAAAAAAACATAAACCTAAAACTATGGAAGAATATTATGATTTAATTGATAAATCAAATTTAAAAATAGAAGGAAAAGAGGATTTTAAACTTTTAATTAGAATATTGCAAGCAGTAACTAAAAAAGCTATTGTTTCTAATTTTAAATATAAATCTAAAAAACAAGCACGATTAGATTATTTAAAGCAGTTAGAGTATATTAAATATGGTATTACAAAACCAGAAGAAGGAGGAAATAATGTTTAAGATTTTAAAATATTTAAAAAAGACTTGGGTATCTGTATTAATAATTATTTTATTGTTATGTGTTCAAGCATGGGCGGATTTGACTCTTCCTGATTATACTTCCAAAATAGTAAATACAGGAATTCAAGCAGGTGGAATAGAATATGTTGCACCTGAGGTAATTAGGAAATCTCAAATGGATAATTTATTATTATTTACAGAAGATGATGAAGAGATATTAAGTAATTATACATTAATATCTAAAAGTAATTTACAAGGTGAAGAATACGAAAAAATAAAAGAAGAATATCCAGAGATAGAAAATCAAGATTTGTATGAATTAAATAAATTAAATAGCAGTCAAAAAGAAAGATTAGATGAAATTATAACAAAACCATTTATGGCAATATATTTTATAGAAAATGAACAAACATCTAATAAAATAAAAGAAGAAATAACTAAAAATGTCCCTGAACAACAAAAAAATATAATACAGCAAATGCCTTTAACGGATATAATAAAATCATTGCCAGAAGAACAATTATCTGGTTTAAAGGATGAAATTAATAAACAATTAGACCAAAATATGGGAACCGTTTTAGACCAAGCAGCAGTTCAAGCAACAAAGGCAGAATATATTGCAATTGGAGTAAATACTGATGACATTCAAAACGGCTACATATTAACAGTAGGATTTCAAATGATAGGAATAGCACTAATTAGTATGACATCAGCAGTAATAATTATGCTTTTATCTTCAAGAGTTGCAGCAAATTTAGGTAAAACTTTAAGAGACAAAGTATTCAAAAAAGTCCTAACATTTACAAGAAAAGAATTTAATGAATTTTCTACTGCTTCTTTAATTACACGTAGCACTAATGACATACAACAAATACAAATGCTACTTACAATGTTATTTAGAGTTGTAGTATATGCACCAATAATTGGTATAGGTGGATTTTTAAGAGTTTTAGCACATAGTAATAATTCTATGGCATGGATTATAGGACTTGCAATTGCATGTGTAATAATAATTGTGCTTGTACTATTTATTGTAGCAATGCCTAAATTTAAAAAACTACAAGATTTGATAGATAAGTTAAATTTAGTTTCAAGAGAAATACTAACAGGACTTCCTGTAATAAGAGCATTTAATACAGAAAAAAGAGAAGAAGAAAGATTTGATAGTGCAAATAAAGACCTTATGAAAGCAAATATATTTGTAAATAGAGCAATGAGCATTATGATGCCAGCTTTAATGTTTATAATGAATGGAATTATGCTTTTAATAATTTGGGTAGGACGGACACAAAGTAGACCAAGGTATTATGCAAGTTGGAGATATGATGGCATTTATACAATATACAATGCAAATAGTAATTTCTTTCTTAATGATATCTATAATTTCTATAATGCTTCCTCGTGCTTCTGTATCTGCAAGACGTATTAACGAAGTATTAGAAACAGAAGCTTCTATAAAAGATAAAGAAGAAACAAAAGAATTTGTAGAAGATAAAAAAGGATATGTTGAATTTAAAAATGTTTCATTTAGATATCCAGATGCTGATACAGAAATATTGGAAGATATTGATTTTACCGCAAAACCGGGAGAGACAACAGCATTAATTGGAAGTACTGGTAGCGGTAAATCTACGGTTGTAAACTTAATACCACGTTTTTATGATGTAACTGGTGGAGAATTACTTATAGATGGTGTTAATGTAAAAGATGTACCACAAAAAGAATTAAGGAAAAGAATAGGTTTTGTGCCTCAAAAAGGTGTACTATTTTCAGGGACTATAGAGTCAAATATAAAATATGGAAATTCATCTATGCCAGATGAGCAAATGAAAAAAGCAGCAGAGATAGCACAAGCAACAGATTTTATAGAAAGAAAAGAAAAACAATTTAAATCAGAAATAGCACAAGGAGGAAACAACGTATCTGGCGGGCAAAAACAACGTTTATCAATAGCTAGAGCCTTAGCAATAGATCCAGAAATAATAGTGTTTGATGATAGCTTTTCTGCATTAGATTTTAAAACTGATAGCAAATTAAGAGAAGAACTTGCAAAACAAACAAAAGGAAAAACAGTAATAATAGTAGCACAAAGAATAAGTACAATTTTAAATGCAGACCAGATTATAGTATTAGACGAAGGAAAAATAGTAGGAAAAGGTACACATAAAGAGTTGTTAAAAAATTGCGAACAATACAGAGAAATTGCTTTGTCACAATTATCTAAGGAAGAATTAGAAGGAGGTGCAAATTAATATGCCAGGACCAATGGGAAAAAATGCAGCACCTATGCAAAAACCAAAAAATTTTAAAAAAACAACAAAAAAATTAATAAAAAACTATTTATCTAAATATAAATTTGCAATATTTGTTGTAATAATATTTGCAATAGGAGGAACTATTTTTAATATAGTTGGACCTAAAATACTTGGTAATGCAACAACAGAAATATTCAATGGATTAATTGGAAAACTATCTGGAGGAACAGGTATAGATTTTGGAAAAGTAGCAAGCATTTTGTTTACTTTACTAGGATTTTATATAGTAAGTGCAATATTTTCTTTAATACAAGGATTTACAATGACATCTGTTGCACAAAAACTAACATATAAAATACGTAACGATATAGCAGTAAAATTAAATAAATTGCCAATGAAATATTTTGATAAGAAAACAAACGGAGAGGTTTTGTCTATTATAACAAACGATATAGACACTCTTTCTCAAAACCTTAACCAAAGCATTACAGAAATAATAACTGCTGTTTGTACAATAATTGGTATTATAATAATGATGCTATCAATTAGTGTTACAATGACAATTATTTCATTTGTAATACTTCCAATATCAGCAATCATTGTAAAAATAATAGTAGGAAAATCACAAAAATATTTCCAAAGACAACAAGAATACTTAGGACACGTAAATGGTCAAGTTGAGGAAATATATGGTGGACACACAATTGTAAAAGCATTTAATGGAGAAGAGGCCGCAATAGAAAACTTTACAAAAGCAAATAATGAATTATATAAATCTGGATGGAAATCTCAATTTTTATCTGGATTAATGCACCCATTAATGAACTTTATAGGAAATGTGGGATATGTTGCTGTTTCAGTTGTTGGAGGATACTTAGCTATTCAAGGCAAAATTACAGTAGGTAATATACAAAGTTTTATACAATACAATAAAAGATTTACACAACCAATTACTCAGGTTGCACAAGTATCTGGAATGCTTCAAGCAATGGTTGCAGCAGCAGAAAGAGTCTTTGAGTTTTTAGAGGAAGATGAAGAAGTAAAGGACCCTGAAAATGATATAGATACTTCAAAAATAAGAGGAAATGTAGAATTTAAAGATGTAGAATTTGGGTATGATGAAGATAAAATAATTATAAATGATTTCAATGCTAAAGTTAAAGAAGGACAGAAAATTGCAATAGTTGGACCAACAGGAGCAGGAAAGACAACTATGGTAAAACTACTTATGAGGTTCTATGATGTAAATAATGGAGCAATTTTAGTAGATGGGCATAACATTAAAGATTTTAAACGTGGAGACCTAAGAAAAATGTTTGGAATGGTACTTCAAGACACATGGTTATTTGGAGGAACAGTAAAAGACAATATAAGATATGGAAGACCGGATGCAACAGATACAGAAGTTATAGAAGCGGCAAAAGCAGCTCATGTACATCATTTTATAAAAACATTACCTAAAGGATATAACTCTATAATAAATGAAGAATCCAGCAATATCTCTGCAGGGCAAAAGCAGTTACTTACCATAGCAAGAGTAATACTTGCAAACCCTAAAATTTTAATACTAGATGAAGCAACATCAAGCATAGATACAAGAACAGAAATACAAATACAATCTGCAATGGATAATTTAATGAAAGGAAGAACAAGCTTTATAATAGCACATAGATTATCAACAATAAAAAATGCAGACTTAATACTTGTAATGGATCATGGAGATATAGTAGAACAAGGAACACATGAAGAGTTACTTGCAAAACAAGGATTCTATGCAGATTTATATAACAGTCAATTTGATGTTGAAGAAGCTGGATAAAATATTGAAAATAGAAGCAAGCAATTTATTGATAATTGCTTGCCTTTGTGATAGCATAAGCAGGTAAGGAGATGAGATTTATGATAGTTACAACCAAAATAGTTCCAAGATATGCAGAAACAGATCAAATGGGAATAATACATCATTCAGTTTATGCAATTTGGTATGAACTTGCAAGGACCGAATACTTCAATAGTGTAGGAGTAAGATATGATGAAATTGAAAAGATGGGAATTATGACACCAGTAGTAGAACTAAATTGCAAATATAAAATGCCCGCATACTACAACAAAGAAGTAGAAGTAAAAACTAAGATGATTAAACTTACACCTGTAAAATTCATTTTAGAATATGATATTTATAATGAAGAAGGAAAGCTAATTAACATTGGAACAACAACACTTGCTTGGGCAGATTCTAAAACTTTTAGAATAACTAATATTAAAAAAACATATCCAGAAATGTATAAAAAACTAGAAACATTGGTTGAAAAAGAAAAGTAATATAAAAGAAACATAAATAATTATAGTTTAGTATTGCATTTTATTTAAACTAGTGATATAAAATACACATAATGATTGGTAAAATTTGCAAAAGAAAAAAATCATAACACCAATTTCAATATGATATTTATATTTTAAATATAAATATAACCAAAATTTGAGAGGAGGTGAAAAGATGAGAAATACAGTTAAATTAGTTTTATTTTCTGTTTTAGTTTTGGCAGTATTATTAGTATTACCAAATATTAGTAATGCAGCTGACGTAGAAACTGAAGAACAACTAACTGCTGCAATTAATAGTGCAACAACAGGTGATGTAATTAATTTAAAAAATGATATTACATTAACAACTGTAATAGAAATATCAGGAAAAAACATAACAATTAATGGTAATGGAAATGCTATAATTGGTACTCCTGATATTGCTACAGTTTCAAGCCCAACCAACAAAACTTTAGTTACAGCCTTAGCAGGTGCTGAAGTTACATTACAAAACGTTACATTGAAAGACAGCCCAAAATATGGTGTACAAGCATTTGATGGTTCTGTTATATTAGAAGGAGTAACAATTACTAATTGTACATATGGAGGAGTTTTAGTTAACGGTGGTAAAGTTACTATTAAAGACTTAACTCTAGACTTAAATGGAGAAAATGGTAACAATGGTATTGAAATAGATAAAGGAAGCTCTACTGGAGAACCAGCACTAGTTATGGATGGTAAATTAAAATCATATCCATCTGAAAATGTTGTTCGTGTACTTGCAAATTGTAAAATAGAGAACGCAGAAGGTACAGAAAGCAAAGTGTTTGTTAATGGAAATACTGTAGTTTTAACAGATAAAAACGATATTGTTGTAGCTGAAGGAGCAGTAGAAGGAACAGGTGTTACTGCTGAAGTAAGAGAAGAGAAAGTAATTGTGGAAATTATTGTTCCAGATCTTACAGCAGTAAGAATTGCTATAGATAAAGATTCAGTTCTTTCAGAAGAAACTGCAAGAAGCAACATATATTTGTCTGATGATTTAACTATAGAAGGTTTCTATACAGATAGTGCATATAAAACAGCATTTGATTTTTCAAAAGCTATTAGCGCTAATACAACTATATATGTAAAAGTAGCTTTAGTAGAAGATACTGACGATACAACACCTCCAACAGAAGATGATACAACTGACCCTTCAGAAGAAGAGGAAGTAGTACCAGAAGAAGTAGTAGAAGGTGAAAAAGACGAAACACCAAAAACTGGTGTAGTAAGCTTTGTAGGTGTAGCTGTTGCAGTTATAGCAATAGGAACAGTATCTTTAGTAGCTTTAAAAAGAAAAGATGCTTAAATTTCTGTGAAAATATAAATTAAGGATAGACATTCAGTCTATCCTTTGTTAATATATATTTAAAATATAATTATGGAGAATTAAAATGGCAAAGCATTATAAAAGAGAAAAAAAGAAACGTAAACTTATTAAATTAAT
>CALXVD010000026.1 GCA_944391865.1 uncultured Clostridia bacterium | reverse complement strand
AAGATTGTACATATGGTGAAATATTCGCTAATAAAATAAAGTTATTTTTTAGTGAAATATTCAAAAATTATTGACATTACGAACTTAGTGACGGACTTTTCGAACTAGGGGACGGACCTTTTGTTCGCAAAAGTGAACAAAAGGTCCGTCCCCTGGTTCAGTCCCCTAGTTCAAATCCTAAGGTTTAATTTTTGTTTTTATCTTCTTTTTTTGGTTTTGTCCATGAGATATAATCGCATCCTCCATTTGGATTGTTTTCACATATATAATAATTTCTCTTTTTCTTTGTTTTTCTAATTTGTACTTTACCTCCACATTTTGGACATGGTACATCTATTGTTTCTATGTATGGTTTTGCATTTTGGCACTCAGGATATCCTGGACATGCTAAAAATTTTCCGTATTTGCCATATTTTATTACCATCATACGCCCGCATTTCTCGCATGGTACATCAGATACCTCGTATTCTAATTTTACATGCTCTAATTCTTTATCAACTTTTTCTACTACTTTTTCAAACGGTCCGTAAAAATCAGAAATAACCTTTTTCCAATTTTCCTTGCCGCTCAGCAATTTTATCAAATTCTTCTTCCATTTGAGCTGTAAATTTAACATTTATTACATCGCTAAAATTTTCTATAAGTAATTTGTTAACTATTCTTCCAAGCTCTGTTGGATGAAGTTGTTTTTGAATTTTTTCTATATACCTCCTTGCAAGAATTGTTGTAATTGTTGGAGAATAAGTACTTGGTCTTCCAATTCCTTTTTCCTCTAATGCTTTTACTAAACTTGCTTCTGTATATCTTGGAGGTGGCTCAGTAAAGCTTTGTTTTGGTTCTAGTTTTTCTTTTATTAGCTCTTCTTTTTCATTCAGTAAAGGAATATTTGAAAATTCCTCTTTTTTCTCGTTATCTTCTGTTTCAACATATAATGTCATAAATCCCTTAAATTTTAAAGTCTGTCCATTGGCTCTGAAATTATATTCATTTGCATTTATTTTTACTGCTAGAGTGTTATATATTGCTGCTGACATTTGGCTTGCAATAAACCTATTGTATATTAATTTATATAATTTATATTGGTCATTGCTTAAACTATCTTTTATTTTGTCTGGAACTAAGTCCACATATGTTGGCCTAATTGCTTCGTGAGCATCTTGTGAATCTGCCTTCGTTTTATAATATCTATTTTCATAGTATTCTTTTCCATATTCATTTTCGATATATGTTTTTGCAGCTGCTCTTGCCTCTTCTGATATTCTTGTTGAATCAGTTCTCATATAAGTAATTAATCCAACTGTACCTTTTTCTGGTATTTTTATTCCTTCATATAGTCCGCTGTGCTACTTGCATTGTTTTTTTAATTGCGAAATTTAATTTTCGTGATGCTTCTTGTTGCATTGTACTTGTTGTAAATGGTGGAGCTGGGTTTCTTTTCTTTTCTCCTTGCTTTACCTCGTCTACTACGTATTTTGCATTTTCTAAATCTTTTAATATTGCATCTATTTCTTCTTTAGAATGTATATCAATTTTTTTATTATCTTTTCCAAAAAATTTTGCTTCAAAAGTTTTTTTAGATTTTTTTGTTCTTAAAATCGCATATATATTCCAATACTCTTCTGGCACAAATTTTTCTATTTCTTCTTCTCTATCTACAATTAATTTTACTGCCACAGACTGAACTCTTCCTGCAGATAATCCTTTTTGTACTTTTTTCCATAATACTGGGCTTATTTTATATCCTACAATTCTATCTAATACTCTTCTTGCTTGTTGTGCATCTGTTAAATCCATATCTATTTTTCTTGGATTTTTTATTGCATTTTTAACTGCATCTTTGGTTATTTCGTTAAATGTTACTCTGCACATTTTTGCAGGTTCAACATCTAGAATATTTGATAGATGCCATGCTATTGCTTCTCCTTCCCTATCAGGGTCAGTTGCAAGATATACTTTTTTTGCATTTTTTGCTTCCTTTTTTAATGTTTTTATTAAATCTCCTTTTCCTCTTATATTTATATACTGAGGTTCAAAGGTCTTTGTATCTACTCCTAATTTTGATTTAGGCAAATCTCTTATATGTCCCATTGATGCAATAACTTTTGTACTACCTCCTAAGAACTTCTTTATTGTATTTGCTTTTGCTGGAGATTCGACTATTACTAATTTATCCGCCATTCTTTCTTAGGAACAAATGAAAAACTATTTGTTCCTCCTCCTTCCGTTTTTTGTTTTCTACTTTTTTGCCTAATTAAATAAATTGTAATTTGTCTGAGTAAATTAATTGCAAGACGACCATAAAATCTAGTTAAAAACATAAATTTATTGCGCTCCTCGGTTCAATGCGTGTTTTAGCAATTCTAGCGGAAAATTGAACGAGCCTCTCGGTCTCCCGCTTCCTCCTTCAATTTTCCTTAAGAATTACACAAACACTCCAATCACATCCGGTGCTCATAAATTGATGTGTTTTAACTGATTTTATTAATATTCTATAAATTGTAGAGTAGCGCGAAGAGATTTAATTTATATTTTTCGAGCGGGTTACGGGTGGGGACCGACAAGCTGGAGAATGTTATATAAATTTGCATGAAGCAAATTTTATTACAGTCTCCGTGAAGTTGGGGCGCGCGAGATAAAATATAAATAAATCTCTGGGAGCGAATTTAAAAACAAATTTAATTTTATAGTCTAAATTCCAATTTATCTAATCTTCATACAATGGATATTTTGCACAAATTTTTGCTACTTCACTTCTTATTTCATCTTTTTTATTGTCATAATTCTCTACTGTCATGTTTATAAGCTCTGCTATTTTTATCATATCATCTTCTTTAAAGCCTCTTGTTGTAACTGCTGGTGTTCCAATTCTTATTCCACTTGTTATACTTGGTTTTTCTGTATCAAATGGTACTGCATTTTTATTTACAGTTATTCCTATATCATCAAGTTTTGTTTCTAGTTCTTTTCCTGTTATTCCTTTATTTCTTAAATCTATTAAAATTAAGTGATTATCTGTTCCACCAGATACTAAATTAAATCCATATTTTAATAATTCTTCTGATAATACTTTTGCATTTTTTATTATTTGCTTTTGATATTCTTTAAATTCTGGTTTTAATGCTTCTCCAAAACAAACTGCTTTTGCAGCAATTACGTGCATTAGAGGTCCACCTTGTGTTCCTGGGAATAATGCTTTATCTATTGCCTTACCATATTCTTCTTTGCATAGTATTAATCCTCCTCTTGGTCCACGAAGTGTTTTATGGGTTGTACTTGTAACTATATCTGCATATTCTACTGGATTTTGATGTAAAGAAGCTGCAACAAGTCCTGCAATATGTGCCATATCCACCATAAATATACTACTTGTTTTATCTGCTATTTCTCTAATTCTTTTAAAATCTATTTCTCTTGGGTAGGCACTTGCTCCTGCAAGTATTAGTTTAGGTTTATTTTCTACAGCTAGTTTTTCTAATTCATCATAATCTATTCTTCCGGTTTCTTTATCTACACCATATGGTATGAAGTTATATAATTTCCCAGATGAATTAACTTTGCTACCATGTGTTAAGTGTCCTCCATGTGCCAAATTCATTCCAAGTACTGTATCTCCTGGATTTAATACTGCAAAATATACTGCCATATTTGCTTGTGCTCCAGAATGCGCTTGAACATTTGCGTATTCTGCTCCAAACAATTTTTTTACTCTTTCTATTGCTAAACTTTCTGCAATATCTACATATTCACATCCACCATAATATCTTGCTCCTGGATATCCTTCTGCATATTTATTTGTCATATAACTTCCGCATTGCTTCCATTACGCTTTCACTCACAAAGTTTTCTGACGCAATTAATTCTATTTTTCTACGTTCTCTTTCTAATTCCTTTTCTATTGCGTCATATATTTCTTTATCTGTGTTTTTTAAATTATTAAAACTTGGCATAAATTCCACCTCTTATTTTAGTAGCATTATATACTAAATAAATTAATGTGTAAATAAAATAATTAGATAAATTGGAAATTATATGAGACGTGAGAAGTGGGATGTGGGAAGTGTGAAATTATGGTAAGCCTTACGTAGCATAGCTCTAATAAGCACACCTCGCACCTCACACCTCACACATCACAAAAACAAATTCCAATTTAAAAGAGGAAAAAAATTGAATTTCTTTCCTCTTTTAAAAACTAATTTGCTTTAAGCAAATCTTCTAATACATCGTTTAAACCCACTGGAGTTACTTTGTATTCTTTTAATGTACTTATTATTTCGATTACTTTTTTCGAATTGTTGCTAATGTTATCTATATTATTGCTTTCTAGAATTATATTGTTATTTACATATTCTTTCTTCTGAATTTCTATTCCATATTTTGTTTCTTCTTTTGTATTTTTCTCTATTGCGTAATATTCTAATTCTACTCTATGATTAATTGTTGATTCTTTTAAATCATTTTCATCAAAATAAGTCATACCATAGTAAGTCTTAGAATTTTTCACTTTTCTTCCCCTTTCTTTTGTATTATGTTTTTAAAACACTACTCGAATATACTATATTTATATTAATAAATCAACAATTTATAGTCGCATAAAATTTTAAATTAAATCCTCATTCGACAACATAAATCATTAAACTTCATTATTAAATTAATTATTCGCATTATGTCGTCAAAACTTTATCTTTCTGTAATATAAACGAAAAAAAGAAAGGTTTAGTTTTAACCTTTCCAAAAAATTTTTATACATTATCTTTTATATATTCTACAACATCGTTTACAGTTACTACTTTTTCTGCATCACTATCTGGAATTTCTAAGTCAAATTCTTCTTCTAATGCCATTATTAATTCCACTATATCTAAAGAGTCTGCTCCTAAATCGTCTATAAAAGATGCTTCTGGTGCTACTGCAGTTTCAGCTACTCCTAATTGTTCTACTATAATTTCTTTTACTTTGTTAAAGATTTCTTCTGAACTCATGGTTAAGATTTACACCTCCCTTAATCCTATTTACTTTTCTATTTAAGATATTATATTGTTTGAAAGATATTGTCAATACTTTTTTCGTTTTATTTACGAATTTTTATTATTATTCTTTTCAAATTCTTCTTTCAAAATGTCCACAGCTTTAGACTTAGCAAATTGTTCTGCTTGTTTTATTGTGAAATAAAATAAATATTCATCGCTACTTCCATGCGCTTTAACTACTGGTTTTTTTACTCCTAAAAATAATGCTCCTCCATATTCTTTGTAATCCATTGTTTTCGAAAACCTTTTAATGCCTGGAAGTGCTGGAATACAAGCAATTGTGCTTAAAATATTCTTTTTTAAACTTTCTGTAAGAGATCTTTTTACAAGTTTTCCAAATCCTTCTACAGTTTTTAAAAATATATTTCCAGTAAAGCCATCTGTAATAACTGCATCTATTTCTCCTGAAAAAGCTTCTCTTCCTTCTACATTCCCTACGAAGTTAATACCATATTCTTCTGATTTTTCCTTTAATAACTTATAACTTTCTTTTGTAAGGTCATTTCCCTTTGTTTCTTCTGTTCCTATATTTAAAAGTCCAATAGCTGGTTTTTCAATATTATATATTTTCTTTAAATATATATTTGCAAACTGTGCAAATTGTAACAGATTTATTGGTTTACAATTTGTATTTGCACCTGCATCTAATAGCATAAGCCCTTTCTTATATGAAGGAAGCATTGGTGCAATTGCAGGCCTATCAACACCTTTTATTCTTCCAACTAATAAAGTTGCTCCGAGTTAATAATGCTCCTGAATTTCCTGCTGAAATAAATACATCGCCTTCATCTTTTTTTAACATATTAAACCCTACAACCATTGATGAATCCTTTTTTTGTTTTATTGCTTGTGTTGGTATATCTTCCATTTCTATAGTTTGGCTTGCGTTATGTATTTTTAATCTGTCTGAAATTTCTGATATATTTTCTTTATTATATATTTCTTTTACTTTTTTATTTATAATTTCTTCGTTTCCTATTAAAATTATTTCAGATTCAATTTCTTTAATTGCTTTTACTGCACCTCTTATACTTGCTTCTGGTGCATTATCTCCTCCCATTGCATCTAGCAAAATTTTCATTATTTTATCCCTTCTTTATAAACAGTATATTTTCTATTCGTTTATTTTATTATTTAATTTAAAAAAAAGCAAGTATTTATTAAGATTTTATTAAGATTTAAATTATAAGGTGAATTCTATCTTAATTAATTAGAAGACACCCATAAAATCTAGTTAAAAACATAAATTTATTGCGCTCCTCGGTTCAATACGTGTTTTAGCAATTCTAGCGTTAAATTGAACGAGCCTCTCGGTTTCCGCTTCCTCCTTCAATTTTCCTTAAGAATTGCACAAACACTCCAATCACATCCGGTGCTCATAAATTGATGTGTTTTAACTGATTTTATTACTATTCTATAAATTATAGAGTAGCGCGAAGAGATTTCCATTTATATTTTTCGAGCAGGGTACGGGTGGGGACCGACAAGCTGGAGAATGTTATATAAATTTGCATTAAGCAAATTTTATTACAGTCTCCGCGCAGTTGGGGCGCGTGAGAAAAAATATAAATAAATCTCTGGAAGCGAACAAAAAATAAATCTTATAAACAAAAAATTAGAGGCTATTTCTAACCTCTAATTTCTATATTCTAACTTCTAGTATATTACTCAATTATTTCTGAAACTATACCAGAACCTACTGTTCTACCACCTTCACGGATAGCAAATCTTAATCCTTTTTCCATTGCTATTGGTGTAATAAGTTCTATTGTCATATCTACGTTATCTCCTGGCATTACCATTTCTGTACCTGCTGGTAAATCGATAACACCTGTAACGTCTGTTGTTCTGAAATAGAATTGTGGTCTATATCCATTGAAGAATGGTGTATGTCTTCCACCTTCTTCTTTTGTTAATACATAAACTTGTGCTTTGAATTTTGTATGTGGATGTATTGATCCTGGTTTTGCAAGAACTTGACCTCTTTCGATGTCTTTTCTGTCTATACCTCTTAATAATACACCAATGTTATCTCCTGCTTCTGCTTGGTCTAATAGTTTTCTAAACATTTCTACACCTGTTACAACAGTTTTCTTTTTCTCTGTTGTTAAACCAACTATTTCAACTTCGTCTTGGATTTTTACAACTCCTCTTTCTACTCTACCTGTAGCAACTGTTCCTCTACCTGTTATAGAGAATACGTCTTCTACTGGCATTAAGAAGTCACCATCTGTTGGTCTGTCTGGTGTTGGGATGTAGCTGTCTACTGCATCCATTAATTCTTTAATACATTGATATTCTGGTGCATTTGGATCTGTTGATGTAGATTCAAGTACTTTTAATGAAGATCCTTTTATAATTGGAATTTCATCTCCTGGGAAATCATAGCTTGAAAGTAAGTCTCTAACTTCCATTTCAACTAATTCTAATAATTCTGGATCGTCAACCATATCGCATTTGTTTAGATAAACAACGATATATTTAACACCAACTTGTCTTGCAAGTAGTATATGCTCTCTTGTTTGAGGCATTGGACCATCAGCTGCTGAAACAACTAATATTGCTCCATCCATTTGTGCTGCACCTGTAATCATGTTTTTTACATAGTCAGCATGTCCTGGACAGTCAACGTGTGCATAATGTCTTTTTTCTGTTTCATATTCAACGTGTGCTGTGTTAATTGTGATTCCTCTTGCTTTTTCTTCTGGAGCACCGTCTATTTGATCATATGCTGTATATTGTGCCTTTCCTAATAATCCTAACCATTTTGTAATAGCTGCTGTTGTTGTTGTTTTTCCGTGGTCTACGTGACCAATTGTACCAATGTTAACGTGTGGTTTTGTTCTTTCAAATTTTGCTTTTGCCATTGATTTTTCCTCCTTAATATTTGTAAGGGGACGCATCTTTCCTTTTGTCACTTTCACTAGGGATAAGATACATTCCCATACTTGTGAATAAGTGATGTCAGTACTCGATATTTCCTTACTCTTTTATTTATATTTTAAAATTTAATAACAATTTTTTGGTAACTGCATTCTATAACATTTTTAGTTATTTTGCAATAGTTTTTTTGTATTTTAATTTTATTTAAATAATATAAATTTGTTCATGTGAGGTGTGAGGTGCGAAGTGTGAGGTGTGAGGTGCGAAGTGTGAGGTGTGCTTTTTAGAGCTAGGCTACGTAAGGCTTACCCTAGTTTCACACTTCCCACATCTCACTTCTCACTTCACATCCAAATTACAATTTTCTTTATTGATTTAACTTGTATATAAATTTAGTCCTCTTTTTTAGCTCTAGAAGCAACTATCTTCTCTAATACTGATTTTGGAACTTCTTCGTAGTGGCTTGGTTCCATAGAGTATGTTCCTCTACCTTGTGTTTTTGAACGTAAGTCTGTTGCATATCCAAACATATCTGATAATGGAATAAATGCTCTTATAATTTGCATTCCATTTCTTGCTTCCATTCCTTCCATTCTTCCACGTCTAGAGTTTATATCTCCAATTACGTCTCCCATGTATTCTTCTGGAACTGTTACTTCTACTTTCATTATTGGCTCTAATATAACTGATTTTCCTTGTTTACATCCTTCTTTAAATGCCATTGATCCAGCAATTTTGAATGCCATTTCTGATGAGTCAACATCATGGTAAGATCCATCTACTAATGTAGCTTTAAAGTCAATAACTGGATATCCTGCAAGAATTCCGCTTTCAGCAGCTTCACGAATTCCTTCTTCTACTGGTTTTACGTATTCTTTAGGAACAACTCCTCCTACAATTTTGCTTTCGAATTCAATTCCTGAACCTGGTTCTAATGGTTCCATTTCTAGCCATACGTGTCCGTATTGTCCACGTCCACCAGATTGACGTATGAATTTTCCTTCTACTCTTACTTTATTTCTAATTGTTTCTTTGTAAGAAACTTGTGGTTTACCTACATTACACTCTACTTTAAATTCTCTTTTTAATCTATCTACGATTATATCTAAGTGTAATTCTCCCATACCTGCAATAATTGTTTGTCCTGTTTCTTGATTTGTATATGTTTTAAATGTTGGATCTTCTTCTGCAAGTTTTGCAAGTGCAATAGCCATTTTTTCTTGAGCAACTTTATCTTTTGGCTCAATTGCTATTTCTATAACTGGCTCTGGGAATTCCATAGATTCTAATATAACTGGATGTTGAATATCACATAGTGTATCTCCTGTTGTAACTTCTTTTAGTCCAACTGCTGCTGCAATATCTCCAGAATATACTTTGTCTATATCTTCTCTATGGTTTGCATGCATTTGAAGAATTCTTCCTATTCTTTCTTTTTTGTCTTTGTTTGAGTTTAATACAGTTGATCCTGATTCTAGTGTTCCTGAATAAACTCTAAAGAAACAAAGTTTTCCAACAAATGGGTCTGTTGCTATTTTAAATGCTAATGCTGCAAATGGTTCTGTGTCAGAAGTTTTTCTTTCTGTTTCTTCTCCATCTGGTGTAACACCTTTGATATGTGGTATATCAAGTGGTGATGGCATATAATCTACAATTGCATTTAATAATTCTTGAACACCTTTGTTTTTGTATGATGAACCACAGCATACTGGTACTATTTTGTTTGCAATTGTACCAATTCTTAAACCTTTTTTGATTTCTTCTTCTGATAGTTCTCCACCATCTAAATATTTCATCATTAATTCATCATCTTGTTCTGCTACTGCTTCTATCATTTCACTTCTATATTTTTCTGCCATTTCTTTTAAGTCATCTGGAATATCTGTTTCTTCAATAACTTTTCCTAAATCATCTTTATGGATAAAAGCTCTCATTTTTATTAAATCTACTATACCTTTGAATGTATCTTCTGCACCGATAGGTAATTGAATTGGAATAGCATTTGCATTTAATCTTGTACGCATTTGTTCAACACATGATAAGAAATTTGCACCTGTTATATCCATTTTATTTACATATGCCATTCTTGGTACATGATAGTTATCTGCTTGTCTCCAAACTGTTTCTGATTGAGGTTGTACTCCACCTTTTGCACAAAAAACTGTAACTGATCCATCTAATACTCTTAAAGATCTTTCAACTTCAACAGTAAAGTCAACGTGACCTGGTGTGTCTATAATATTTATTCTGTGTCCTAACCATTGGCATGTTGTTGCAGCAGAAGTAATTGTTATACCTCTTTCTTGTTCTTGTTCCATCCAGTCCATAGTAGCAGCTCCTTCATGAACTTCTCCTATTTTGTGAGTTCTTCCTGTATAGAAAAGAATTCTTTCTGTTGTTGTAGTTTTTCCTGCGTCTATGTGAGCCATTATTCCTATATTTCTTGTTTTTTCTAATGGAAATGCTCTACCTGCCATTTATTTCTTCCTCCTATTTAACTATTCTTTTGCGAACAGTAAGTAATAACTGTTCAATTTACTTGCACTTAATAGATGTTGGAGGTGTGATGTGCGAAGTGTACTTTTTATAGATAAACTTCGCAAGATCTACTTTAATTTCCAACTTCTCACTTCTCACCTCTCACTTCTAAATTACCATTTATAGTGTGCGAAAGCCTTATTAGCTTCTGCCATTCTATGCATATCTTCTTTTTTCTTGAATGATCCACCTGTGCTGTTTGTAGCATCTATTATTTCATTTGCTAACTTTTCAGCCATAGTTTTTTCATGTCTATTTCTAGCATAGTTTACAAGCCATCTTAGAGCTAGAGTTTGTCTTCTTTCTGCTCTAATTTCAATTGGAACTTGATATGTTGCTCCACCAACTCTTCTTGCTTTAACTTCAAGAACTGGCATAACATTGTTTAATGCTGCTTCAAATACTTCTAATGCATCTTTTCCTTCTTTTTCTTTTATAATATTGAATGCATCATAAACTATTTTTTGAGCAACTGTCTTTTTACCATCTAACATAATGTTGTTTATTAGTTTTGTTACAACTTTGCTATTATATATTGGATCTGGTAAAACTTCTCTTTTTGCTATATATCCTCTTCTTGGCACTATTCTTCACTCCTTTTCTAGAGGTTAGAAATTAGATATTAGAATTTAGATATTAATTTAGATATTAAATTCTATTTTAATTACTTACCTCTTTAATTTTTCGTAATACTTAATTAAAGTATTAAAGTTACTCTGAAAGATTTTTTATCTTCCCGTATAGTGCAATAAATCTATTTTTTAGTAATTTTCAGTTATGGCTTACGTTTTCTAACCTCTAACTTCTAATTTCTATACTCTATTTTTATTAGCACTATTTTTTATTAATTTTATTTTTTTGGTTTTTTTGCACCGTATTTAGATCTAGCTTGCATTCTATCTTTAACACCAGCTGTATCTAATGTACCTCTTATAATGTGGTATCTAACACCAGGGATATCTCTTACCCTTCCACCTCTAATTAATACAACACTATGTTCTTGTAGGTTATGACCTATACCTGGAATGTAAGAGGTTACTTCATATCCATTAGATAGTCTAACCCTTGCAACTTTTCTTAATGCTGAGTTTGGTTTCTTAGGTGTTACTGTTTTAACTACTGTACATACTCCTCTTTTTTGTGGAGATCTATGGTTAGTTTGTCTATTTGCCTTTGAGTTAAATCCTTTTAAAAGAGCTGGAGCTTTTGCTTTAGATGTTGTAGTTTTTCTTCCTTTTCTTACTAATTGGTTAATTGTTGGCACTTTGATTTCACCTCCTAAATTATAAAATATAAGTGCTAATATGTTTTTAAACACTAACGTGGTATATTCTATCATTTAAGGCATTTTTTGTCAATAGTTTTTTGCTAGTTTTTATTAGGGATATACGGGTTTTAGGTGTGTTTTGATTTATGCGGATTTTTATGTTAAAATTAATGTATAGATATTTTTATTTGGCGATGGATGTAAAAGTATCTATAATTAATTAAAGAAAGGTTGTGGCAAACTTGAGGTTTTGCGACGAGCTAAATGAAATTTGCTCTGGCAACACATCCCATGTAATTTTGTCCTCCGAGGCAAAAGAAGTATGGGATAAAATTGCAAGCACCTTTGTGGAGCTTTGCAAGAACAATCGTGGCAGAGCAAAAACGTTTGTTGTCTGCTTTGTAGTAGACAGCAATGGCGTCACTTTTTCGGAAGAAGAAGGTCCTGAAGTTGAGACTAACTTTTGTAGAAACTCCGTAGAGGAATGTCTGCAAAAAGCCAAACAAGAAGGCTTGTATTGTGAATATGTAAATATTCACGACTGCAATTGCGAAATGTTCTATTTCTATTTTACGCCTTCCAATATTATCCCTGATTTATATAGTCAAGACTAAAATCATCGCCACAACTAGCCTCCATACTGGGGGCTAGCTTGTTTTTTATATAGCAAAAAGGCAAGCTTTTGCTTGCCCTTTTAACATATGAATTCATACTTATATATTTACGTATAAATCTTATTTTTTATTAACTAAATCTTTTAATGCTTTACCAGCTTTGAATACTGGAGCTTTTGATGCAGGTATTTTGATTTCTTCTTTAGTTTGTGGGTTTCTTCCTTTTCTAGCTGCTCTTTTTCTTACTTCAAAAGATCCAAATCCAACTAATTGAACTTTGTCTCCTTTTACTAAAGCGTCTGTTACAACATCAACAAATGCGTTAACTGTTTCTTCAGCACCTTTTTTTGTTTCTCCTGTTTTTGCAGCTATTGCTGCGATTAATTCAGCTTTGTTCATTTAAAATTACCTCCTATTAAGAATTGTTTTCTCAGTAGATACTCCTACTGTTTAAGATTATTCGCCAATTTTAGCTAAAATCCTTCTTTTTTTCTTTTTAATTTTTAATGAAATCTTTTGTTTTCAAGGCTTACAGCATTTTCCTGCTTTGTAATACCTGATTTTACTTGCTTTCAGCCGTTTTTGTTTGCTTGTTCTATAGAACCTATTATATATCTTTTTTCCAAAAGGAATCATGAAAACCTCTTCTTTTGATAGCAGTTTAAATAATAAAATAGAAAAAGCATATACAATTAAACCTGTTATTATTGATACAAATAATAGTAATTTATTTTCTAAAAAGTTATTTAAATTTATATAAACCGCATATGCAGAAATAGACATTAAAGTAGATATTATCATTGGTTTAAATATAAATTTACCTATTTCAAATCTTAAATTTAAACTCTTTTTTAATTCTTTTAATACTATTATTAAAGTAACAATGTGTGAAATTATTGATGAAATACTTGCCCCATTAATTCCTATTTGTGGTATTAGTATAATGTTAAGTGCAAATTTTATTATTGCTCCTACTGCAAATGCCATAACTGAAATATTTACTTTTCCTAATCCTTGTAATACTCCATTTGCAGTTTGTGTTAATACTACAAATATTATACTCCAAGATGCTATTTGCAAAATTCTTCCTCCTGACGAAGCGTTTGGAAATAACAATTCTAAAAATTGATTTGCAAACAAACACATAAATATCGTACATGGCAAACCTATTAATATGGTTGCTAATATTGAAAATTTTATTCTTCTTTTTGCAATATATTCTTCTCCTCTTGCTATTGCACCAGATACTGTTGGAACTAGAGCAGTTGCAATAGCTATATTAAAAGAAAAAGGGAGTGTAATTAGAGTATCTACTTTTCCGCTTAAAATACCATACTGCAAAGTTGCTATCTCTTCTCCAACAACACTCTTTAATAGTCTAACTACTGTTACTGTATCTATAGTTTTTGTTGCTACGGAAAACAAAGCAGATAATGCCATAGGTATAGAAATTAATAATATGTTCTTCATTACCGTAAATACTCCATCTTTTTTATGCACTTTAGAGGAAACTACTTCTTGCCATACCTCTTTTTTTCTTTTTACAAAATATTTATATAAATAAAACGCACTAGAAAATGTGGCAAGAGTTGTTGCAAGAGTTGCTGCAGCAGACATAAGTACTGTATTACTAGATGATATTGATGCTATTTGCTCTACTAATATAATAGTAAATAAAGTTTTAAATATCTGTTCTAAACTTTGTGAGTTTGCTGTAACAGACAAGTTTTCTTTTCCGTTAAAATATCCTCTTAATACAGATGAAATTGACACTAAAAAAACTGATGGTGAAAGTGCAAGTATGGTCATTTCCGCTTCTGGTATCTGCAAATACACATTTGCTATATGTTCTGCTCCAAAATACAATATGCTACTTCCTATAAAACCTAATACTCCAAATAAAGCAAATGCTATTTTGAGAACCCTATAGGCACCTTTATTATCCCCTACTGCAACTTTACTAGATACAAGTTTAGATATGCTGTTTGGAACTCCAATAGAAGATATTGTAAGGAATAGCGCATAAATTTGAAAACTACTGCTATATATTGCGTTTCCCTTATCTCCAAAACCTTCTTTATTTGTTAAATATAATTTATATATTAATCCAATAACTTTAACTACTATCTGTGAAAACATTAGCACAACTACGCCATGCATAAATCCAGTCTTTTTGGTTTTTATGATTTATTCCTCCTTTTCGTAATATAAGATAAATTGGAATTTGTTTTTGTGATGTGTGAGGTGCGAAGTGTGAGGTGTGATTTTTAGGGCTAGGCTTTGTTAGGCTTACCCTAATTTCACACTTCCCACATCCCACTTCTCACTTCTCATTCAAATTCCAATTTCTTTAATTAATGTATATGAACTTTTTGGTTAAAAAGACTTGTTTTTTTAGCATTTTTATAGGATAATATATATGTATAAATATATTATTTGGGGGATTTAACTTGATGAAATATATAGATAAATTTTTGAAAATATTAAAAACAGATAGAAATACATTTTTTACATTTGTTTTAACTTTACTTACAGCATACATAGTAATTGATAGAGTAGTAGAAATGTTAATTTTGTTTTTCACAGGTATGTCAGTTTCGTATTGGGGGCCAATAGCTTATACATTTGCACTGGCCTGCCCTATTTTTGCATTTTTATTCTCTTATCCATCAAAGTTTTGCAAATCAGATGAAAACAAGATTTCCTTTTTCTGTACATACTGTATATGCCTTTATATAATTGGTATATCTGCTCTTGTACAATGGTTAAATTATTTTGCATGGCTTGGAATATTAATGCTTCCTAATTATGGAGAAATAATTACAGAATTTTCAGATTTAATTAGACATGCTTTTACTGCTGTTTCAATTTATATACCACTTGTTACATTCTACAAATTAATATTATGGCTAAATAGAACTGTAAATGACCCTATATTCCCTAACAATTTCCAAGAATCAATTTGGGATTTTCAAGGCCTTGATATTGCAGCACCAGATGGCACAACTGGTCCATATAGTTTAGAAATAGAAATTTGTAAAGATAGAGATACAGGAAAACCTGTTAAAATATTAGAGCCTAGAAGATTTCAGCCAACCGTTGTAATTGGTCCTTCTGGTACAGGTAAAACTTCAATGATTATGGAACCTATGATTGCAAGAGATATAGAAAAGAAGTTCTTTTTTAGAGAAGTCTCAAAAGAAATGGGTTATACTGCATTAAAAACAAATATTGCTTATTTAAATAAACCATATGATAATGATTATTTAAATAAAAACTTTAGTCTATCTATGATAACTCCTGTCGAAGGAAAAGAAAGACTTTATAAGGCATATATGGATAGAATGATATATGAAATTACACCAGATGGTAGTATTATATACAAAAATTTTGGTATAACGGTTGTTTCTCCAGACTCAGATCATATAGATAGAGTAAAAGAAGTTGCTAAAGCTTTTGATATGCCTTTTATAGAACTAGACCCTACAAAAGCAGATTCTATAGGTTTAAATCCATTTGCACTAATTGGGGATCCTGCATTATGTGGTTTAATTATTTCTATGGTTATTAGAGCTTTATATAATCCTTCAAGTCTTACAGCAGAACTAGCTTATTCTGAAGACATTTCTATTCAAGCTATACAAAACTTAGTAATGTTATTAAAAGTAATGTACCCAAGAATGCATGATGGGTTAATGCCTAATTTAGAAGATTTACTTAAATGCTTTAATGATTTTGATATAGTTGAAGAAATGTGCGAAGAGCTAAAAAAAGATGATGAACTTGCAAAACAATATGAACTACAACTTGGATACTTTAAGCAATGGTTTTACAAAGACTCTTCTGGAAGAAAAGATATGCAAAGATATGTACATTTTTCATCTTCAACATTAGATGTGCTTCTAAGGTCTGCACAAGTTAGAAATATTATTTGTAATAGATATAATAATATAAGCTTTAATGATGTTATTAATAATGGTCAAATTGTTCTTATTTCTACTAGACCTTATGAAATTGGTGGAACAGCACATGGCGGTTTTGGAAAATTCTTCTTGGCTCTTATGATGTGTGCAATTGAAAACAATCGTAGTGCAGTAAGACATAGATTGCCACACTTCCTATATGTTGATGAATTTAACCAATATGTAATTCCAGCATTTTCTGATATGTATACATTATATAGAAAATTTAAAATTGGAACTATTTTCTCAGCTCAAACACTTGGAGGATTAGGTTCAGATTCTCAAACTTTACTTGCAAATTCACCAACTAAAATAACTTTTGGAAATAGTACTCCAGAGGAGATAGAATGGTGGGAAAGAGAATTTGGAAAGAGGAAAGAATGGAGCGTTGGTTATAGTTATGACAAATCTGAAGGTGAGTACTCTGATAAATTAGGTGGTCCTAACTGGGGATGGACAGACCACATGAAAGTTGGTAAGATTCAAGGTCTTAAATTTAAAGCAGTTATATATAAAATTAAAAATAAAAAAGGTAAAAATGTTGTTAACTTTGGAAATGTAGATTTCTTAGAGAGTAAATACAAAATGCCTCATAAAACAAAAACTTATAACTTCGGTAAATATATTACAGCTATAAGTGATAATGAAAAAGATGAAAAACCTAAATGGAAACCTAATAAAGTTGAATTCACAAAAGATGAAAGAGGCGATGTAGACCCAATACAAACAGATACAACTGACAGCTCATATTTCTTCGATAATGCAGATGCAATTAGTTTTAATTTAGGAAATAAAAATGATAATGATTAAAAATCAAAAAATAAAGAACCTTTCTTTGGTTCTTTATTTTTTGATTTTTAATTTAACCCAAAATTTTTAAATTTACTTCTTCTACTTTGTATTTTCCTGTTGCTTCATCTGTTTTAAATTCTACTAATGATTTTTCTAATGTATTGCTATTTTGTCTTAAATCGGTTGTAAATAATAATTTTATACTTGGTATTTCTAGTTTGTAACAATTACCTTTAAAGTTTCTACCATATGTTTGTTGTCTTCACAAACTAATATTAGTTGTGGTTTTATTTCGAATCCAGAATCAAATGTAACAAAACTTTCATAAAAATCAATATAAAGTTTCATTCTATCTTTTAATTTATTTTCCCAGTTTTCTTCTCTTCTTATTACTTCAAAAATAAAGTCTATTGATTTATTATTTTTTGTTAATTTAACTCCAGCATGTGCCTTAAACACTTTCCCTAATTTTTTTGCTGTTAGTGTTGGTTTTATTGTGTATTTATCAAAAGCTTTTACTTTTCTTAAGTAAGCTAATATAACCTGATTTCCAGCTAATCTTTTTTTAATCATTTCTACAGGTTTTGTATTATCTGTAGGTTGCCATTTGCACTCAACGCCTCTAGAATTTAGTAAGTATTTACCCATTTTTTCTAAGCAATAAATCCTATATATACATTTTCCTTCTTCTGAAGTAAAGTAATATCTTGTTAATATTTTAGATTTAACTAATTGTTCTAGTTTATTATTTAATTTATCTTGGGATTTGATATCTTCTCCATTATGTACTAGAATTTGATATATTTGTCTGGATGTTATAAACTCAAATTCATTAACTAATTCCATTATTCTAAAATGGATATCAGTTATATGCCCAATATTTATTTTGTGTATTATTTGGTTCATAGAAACATATCCATCTTTTCCGTCAAATGTTTTTATTTCACCTTCTCTTATTGCAAATGGTGATACCTCTGTTTTAATTTCGCTATCTTCTACCATAATTATGGTCCTCCTTTTTTGGTTTTTATCTTTTAATTCCCAGTTTAAATAGATTATATTAATCTTGCTGTTTTTTGTTATCTACAATTAATAATTTTACTTTTTTCTTTTCTGGAATTATTTTCTTTATATAAACATTTACATTTTGACCATATTGAATATTCTCTTTATAATCTGCAAGGCCTACTAAATTTGGCTTTAATTCTATAAAAATTCCATTTTTAGATTTTTCTGTTTCCCTAGCTATACCTTTTACTGTCATTCCTTCTTTGTAACTTGCTATATTCTCTTCCCAAGTTCCTAATATTTCTTTGTAGCTAAGAATTACTCTATTTGTTTTTCTATCTATTGATTTTACCATAATATTTATCTTTTGTCCAACCTTAAATCTTTCATATGGAGATTTAATTCTTGCAACTGAAATATCTTCTATATGCACAAGCCCAACAATTCCTCCTCCAATTTCGACGAAGACTCCATATGGTCTTATATTTCTAACAATTCCGTGTACTATCATTCCTTCTTTTAAATCATTTTTCATCCACTTTATTGCTTCTATTCCCACTGCCTTTCTAGAAAGAATAACTAAATCTTCTCTTTTTACATCTTTTACTTTAAATTGCACATATTTGTCTATTT
Source organism: uncultured Clostridia bacterium (assembly GCA_944391865.1). Lineage (GTDB taxonomy): Bacteria > Bacillota > Clostridia > TANB77 > CAG-508 > CAG-452. The sequence goes on along the minus strand of CALXVD010000026.1, from coordinate 1,316 downwards.
TACTTGTACATATATTTGGTTTTGGAAAACCTGTCTCATCTACATTTAATGCTTCAATTTCTTCTCTTGGTATAATACCAGTTAAATTGTTCCCTAAATCTAAATATAAATTATAGTTACTGTCGCATCTGGTTACTTTTGCCTGCATAATATTTCCGTTTATAGCAGCGAGGTTTAATTCTTGCATAGAAAATGCTCTATTTACATCATTCCATCCCTCTGGAATAAATTTTTGATTATATTCCATATAACATTTTCTCCTTTTCTTTTGTATATATTAATTTTATATATAATTTATCTTTTTGTAAATATATTATATTTAAATTCTTGAAGATAAATTGGAATTTGAATGTGAAGTGAGAAGTGGGATGTGGGAAGTGGGAAACTAGGGTAAGCCTTACGTAGCCTATCCCTAAAAAGCACACCTCACACTTCGCACCTCACACATCACAACAACAAATTACAATTTATATTCCAGATGTCAATTGTTGTACCTCTTTATGGCTCAAATATTTCCATTCTCCTATTTTTAAGTTTTTTACGGAAATATTGCCTATTTTGCTTCTATGAAGGCTTATTACTTTTTTGTTTATAGCTTCACACATTCTTCTTATTTGCCTGTTTTTTCCTTCATGAATAGTTATTTGAAATCTACTTATATTTTTTTCATTATCTATTTTTAATATTTTTATATTTGCTTTACTTGTTACAAATCCTCCTATATCAACACCATTTTGTAGTTTTTGTACATCTTCTTTTTCAAGTTTTCCTCTTACTGTTACATTATATGTTTTACTTATTTCGTGCTTTGGGTGTGTTACTTTATATACAAAATCGCCATCATCAGTTAAAATAATTGCTCCTGATGTGTACATATCTAATCTTCCAACAGGTACAAGCCTTTTATCCGTTTTAACTAAATCTAATACTGTTTTTCTTCCGAACTGGTCATTTACTGTTGTTACATAGTCTATTGGCTTATTAAGCAAAATATATGTATGTTCTTTTACATTATTTTTTACTTCTTTGTTATTGTACTCTACCTTGTCTTTAGTTGGAATAATTTTAGTCCCTAACTTGGTTACAACTTTACCATTTACTTTAATTTTTCCATTTTCTATTAATTCTTCGCATTTTCTTCTTGATGCAATACTGCACTCTGCTAAATATTTTTGAAGTCTTATTTCTTCTTCCATATTTCCCCCTTTGTACTCGAAGCAAAATTTCCATTTAATTATATAAATTGGAATTTGTGTGATTAAATTAATTGCAAATATTGTAGGGGTCGCCGCCCTCGGCGACCCGAAAATATTGGT
>CALXVD010000025.1 GCA_944391865.1 uncultured Clostridia bacterium | reverse complement strand
AACTGGTTGATAGGTTGGAGGTGTAAGTGCAGTAATGCATTCAGCTGACCAATACTAATATATCGAGGGCTTAACCATAAGAGAAGGGAAGGAAGAGGAAGACCCTAAAAGTAGGGGTCGACGTCCTCGGCGACCCGAAGAAAAGTTAAGTAAAGATAACGGTTAATCGAAAGTCAACCAAACATCTTTATCTATATATTTTTCAGTGTGCTAAAGCATACTAAATTTTTCTGGTGACAATTACAATGAGGAAACACCTGTACCCATCCCGAACACAGAAGTTAAGCTCATTAGTGCCGAAAATACTTGCGGGTTACCCTGCTGGGAACATAGGTCGTCGCCAGATTTTTTTATGCCTTAAATTTTTTTAATCAACAGTTATATCATCTAGATTATAATTAATAACTTTTTTTAAATCAATTAAACTTATTTCAATTTGATATCCTATTTTTCCAGCACTAAAAAATATTTTATTAAATTTATTTGCACTTATATCAATTATAGTTTTAAATTGCTTCTTCATACCTATTGGGGAACAACCACCATGAATATAACCCGTAAGAGGGAGTAATTCTTTTGATTTTACCATTTCAATTTTCTTTTCTCCAACTGAATTTGCAGCCTTCTTTAAATCCAATTCTTTATTAACTGGAACTAAGAAAACATAATAACTATTTGATTTACCAACAGTTACTAATGTTTTAAAAACCATATTAGGATCTTCTCCCAAAGCTGTAGTTACATCTATACCACTTATTGCACCAGAATTTAAATAATTATGGCTTACGTAATTAATTTTTAATTTATCTAAAATTCTCATTACATTAGTTTTTTCATCTATTTTTTTCAATTACAACCTCCATCTTGAGACTAAATTGTAATTTGTTGTTGTGATGTGTGAGGTGCGAAGTGTGAGGTGTGTTTTTAGAGCTAGACTACGTAAGACTTACCCTAATTTCACACTTCCCACATCCCACTTCACACTTCCCATTCAAATTACAATTTTATATATAAATTATACAGCAAAAACACTATTAGTAAATAGGAAAGTATCATAAACATTGAAAAAGTGAATAAATTAATATATAATTAGCTTTAAGGAAAGGAGAGATATTAATGTCAAAAGTAATGTGGAAACCAGGAACTTTTATATATCCGATTCCTGCTGTAATGGTGTCTTGTGGGACAATGGAAAAATCAAATATAATAACAGTTGCATGGACTGGGATTATAAATTCAAATGAGCCAATGTGCTATATTTCGGTAAGACCAGAAAGATATTCATACAATATAATTAAAGAAAGTGGAGAATTTGTTATAAATTTAACCAGTAAAGATTTAACATATGCAACTGATTGGTGCGGAGTAAAATCAGGAAAAAATGTAGACAAATTTAAAGAAATGAATTTAACAAAAGAAAAATGTAATTTTGTTAAGTGCCCTGCAATTGCAGAAAGTCCAGTATCAATAGAATGCAGAGTAAAAGAGATAAAAGAATTAGGATCTCATCACATGTTTATGGCAGAAGTATTATCAATCAATGCAGATGAAAAATATATTGATGAAAAAGGTGCATTTGATATAACTAAATGTAATTTGGTTGCATATGCAAATGGTAAATATTTTGAACTAGGAAACCAAGTTGGAAAATTTGGTTATTCTGTAAAGAAAAAACAATAAAAAATACCGAAAAACGTTGACAATAATAAGAAAATGTGATAAAGTATATAAGCTATGTTCTAAGTCTTGGGACATAGCTTAAAAACATCGTTAAAACCCGCACAAAATAAAGTTGGAGGTGGAGCTAAAAATGGCTGCAAAAGGACCAAGAGAAAATATAACATTAGAATGTACAGAATGTAAAAGAAGAAATTATACAACAAGTAAGAATAAAAGAAATAATACAGATAGACTAGAAGTTGTTAAATACTGTAAGTACTGCAAAAAAAGAACAACACATAAAGAAACAAAATAGAAGCTATTTTAAGGAGGATATAAAATGGCTAAAGATTCAAAGAATAACAATAAAGATGTAAAAAACAAGAAACATTTTTTTAAAGATTTTAAAGCTGAATTAAAGAAAGTTATTTGGCCTACACCAAAACAAGTTGCAAATAGCACAATAGCAGTTATTACAATAGTATTAATAACAGCAGCAATAGTTTTTGTATTAGATGTTGTTTTCGATTTATTTAATGAAAAAGGAATTAATAGATTAAAATCTAACATAAAGAATAAAGTTGTTGTAGAAAATACAGTTGAAAATAATACACAAGAAAATTTGGTAGATAATAGCGCAACTCAAAATACTACTGAAAACACTACTGAAAATTCAGTACAGGAAGCAGAGTAAAAATAAGGAGGCTTAAAATTAACATGTCTCAAGAAAATGAAGAACCAAAATGGTATGTTGTACATACATATTCAGGATATGAGAACAAAGTAAAAACAGATTTAGAAAAAACAATAAAGAATAGAGAACTTGAAGATTACTTTTTTGATATAGTTGTTCCAATGGAAGAACAAATAGAAATAAAAGACGGAAAAAGAAAAACAAATCTAAAAAAAGTATTCCCAGGATATGTTCTTATAAAGATGATAGTTACAGAAGAATCTTGGTATATAGTAAGAAATACAAGAGGTGTAACAGGATTCGTTGGCTCAGGAACTGATCCAATTCCTCTTACAAACGAGGAAATAAGAAATATGGGATTTGAAGCAACTGTTGTAAATGTAGACTATGATGTTAACGACACAGTAAGAGTAGTCAATGGTCCACTTGCTTCATTTATAGGAACAGTACAAGAAATCAATAAAGAAAAAAATAAAGTAAAAGTATTAGTTTCTATGTTTGGAAGAGAAACACCAGTTGAACTAGAGTTCTCACAAGTAGAGAAAATTTAAAAAAATAGAATTAACAAAATAATAAATAAAATAATAAAAGAAGTGCGAAGTGTGAAGTGTGAAGTGGAAAAAGAATATCTCCCCTCCCACATCTCACCTCCCACATCAGAAAAGGAGATTGAGTAAAATGGCAGAGAAAGAAATTACAAATGTTGTTAAATTACAAATAGAAGCTGGAAAAGCAACACCAGCACCACCAGTTGGACCAGCTTTAGGATCAACAGGTATAAACATAATGCAATTTACAAAGGAATTTAATGAGAAAACAGCAAATCAACCAGGTATGATAATACCAGTTGTAATAACTGTATATCAAGATAAATCATTCTCATTTATAACAAAAGTTCCACCTGTTGCAGTTTTAATTAAAAAAGCACTTAAAATTGAAAAAGGTTCAGGAAAACCAAACAAAGATAAAGTTGCAAAAATAACAAAAGCACAAGTGGAAGAAATTGCAAAAACAAAAATGGAAGATTTAAATGCAGCTTCATTAGAAACAGCAATGAGCATGGTAGAGGGTACTGCTCGCAGTATGGGAGTCGTAGTCACAGAATAAACCAAAACGAATAAAAATCATTATCTTGCACATTTTTCTTCAACTAATAAAATCCTCGATGTACTTTTGTACACCTCCGTTTTATTGTTTTGAAAAATGCACAATATAATAATTTTAATTCGTTTTAAATAGTAAAATAGTTTAAAATAAGAAATATACTGTAGGGGCGACCATTGGTCGTCCGTAAAGAATGATATTTCTTACATTAATAAATTTATTGGGAGGATGCAAGTCCGTTAATACCAAAGGAGGAAAGAAAATGAAAAAAGGAAAGAGATATCTAGAGTGTGAAAAACTTGTAGATAAGTCAAAAAATTATGATGCAAAAGAAGCATTAGAATTAATCTGCAAAATGCCAAAACCAAAATTTGATGAAACAGTTGAATTACATGTTAAATTAGGTGTAGATTCAAAACAAGCTGACCAACAAGTTAGAGGTACAGTAGTACTTCCAAACGGTACAGGAAAAACACAAAGAGTTTTGGTATTTGCAAAAGGCGATAAAGCAAAAGAAGCAGAAGCAGCAGGAGCAGATTTTGTTGGAGCAGAAGAATTAGTTCCAAAAATTCAAAATGAAAACTGGTTCGATTATGATGTAATAGTTGCAACACCAGATATGATGGGGGTTATAGGAAGATTAGGTAAAATATTAGGACCTAAAGGATTAATGCCAAACCCAAAATCAGGAACAGTTACAATGGATGTAACAAAAGCAATAAATGAAATAAAATCAGGAAAAGTAGAATATAGATTAGATAAAACTAATATTATTCACTTAGGATTTGGAAAAGTTTCATTTGGAGCAGATAAATTATTAGAAAACTATCAAACTGTAATGGATGCAATTATAAAAGCAAAACCAGCAGCAGCAAAAGGTCAATATATAAGAAGTACAGCAATTGCAACATCAATGGGACCAAGTATATATATTGGATAATAAAACTAGGAGATAAACTTAATAACTGACATCACTAATTCATAAGTGGGGACACAAGCTCCTCAAAAGTGAAAGTGACATAAGGGTAAGCTTTGTCCCCTTACATTATTAAAAGCCAAAGACAGTAGGCATAAAATATAAGTCCTACCGAGGTAATTAATAAAAGAGAAATAAAACTCTGTTAATGCCTCGTAAGTAGGCAAACAGAGTTTTTAATTTTTTTAATATAAATTTAATTAGAGATACAATTATTTGTAGAGGCAGATTTCCATATCTGCTTGCAAAGAATTAAAATGTGTCTCCATGTATCAATAGGAGGTGAATTAGTTTGGCTAGTGAAAAAATCTTAAACCAAAAGAAAGAAGAAGTATCTAAATTAGCAGAAAAAATAAAAGAAGCTAAAGTTGTGCTTTTAACAGATTACAGAGGAATTAATGTTTCTGATGTAACAGAATTAAGATCAAAATTAAGAACTTCAGAAGTTGAATACAAAGTTATTAAAAACAACATAATTAGAAGAGCTCTAGAAGAATGCAAAGTAGAAGGATTAGAAGAAGTTTTAGAAGGACCTACTGCTGTTATAATTGGAAACAATGATTATCTAGATGCATGTAAGGCAATATACGAATATGCAAAAGATAATGATTTTTATAAAATTAAAGGTGGAATAATTGATGGAAAAGTAGTTTCTGTAGAAGAAATTATAACACTTGCAAAATTACCATCAAAAGAAACACTTATCAGTATGCTTGCTGGAGCTTTACTTGGAAATATTTCAAAACTTGCAGTTGCATTGGAACAAGTAAGGTTGCAAAAAGCAGAGGCATAAAACGAATGAAAATCAGTATCTTGCACATTTTCTTTCAACAAATAAAATCCTCAACGTACTTGTGTACGCCTCCGGTTTTATTGTTTTAGAAAATGCACAATATACTAATTTTGCTTCGTTTTAGAACAAATAAATTTATTAAATTAAAAATTATATTTAGGAGGAAATAAAATGAATAAAGAAGAAATGATTGAAGAAATCAAAAAAATGACAGTTATTGAATTAGCTGATTTAGTAAAAGCTATAGAAGAAGAATTTGGAGTATCTGCAGTTGCAGCAGCAGCACCAGCAGCAGCTGGAGCAGCCGGAGCAGCAGCTGAAGAAAAAACATCATTTGATGTTGTATTAAAAGAAGCTGGAGCAAACAAAATACCAGTTATAAAAGTTGTTAGAGATGCAACAGGATTAGGATTAAAAGAAGCTAAAGACTTAGTTGATGGAGCACCTAAAACAATAAAAGAAGGAGTTTCTAAAGAAGAAGCTGAAGAATTAAAAGCTAAATTTGAAGAAGCAGGAGCAACAGTTGAATTAGCTTAAGGTAATTTAATATAAATATTAGAAAGGGATTGTAGTAATACAGTCTCTTTTTTTGTAAATACATTTATCACAAATATGATAACGTTTATCGTAAATGCGTTGTTAAATTATAAGAAGAAATAAAAAGTATGCTATAATTAATTTAAGAGGTGATAGTGTGGATATAAAGATAAACACTAATATATCTAATGAATTTAATGAAACATCTATAACAATAAATGCACCAGAGTTAACACGTGAAGTACAGAATATAATAAATTTTATTTCGAGCATGGATTCTATACCAAATCAAATTATAGCTAGTAAAAATAATGAAATATATTTTATAAATCTAGAAGATATACTATGTTTCTTTAGTAAAGACAAGTATAATTACATAAGGACAAAAGATGATACATATAAAATTAAATATAAATTATATGAATTGGAAGATATATTTAAAGAAAAGAATTTTATAAGAATTTCAAATTCTTGCATTATTAATATAAATCAGGTTGAATTTTTTGATACAAGTATTCTAGGTACAGTTTTGGTAAAGTTAAAAGATGGCACTAAAGAGATAGTTTCTAAAAGAAGAGTTTCACAAATAATGAAACTTCTTAAAGAAAGGGGGAATTTAAAATGAAAAAATTCTCAAAGAAATTTCTAAAAACATTGTTGGTATTTATTATTTCAACAATAGTTATTTATATGACTTTAACTATAATTTTTTTAAATGAACGTTGTAAAGAATATCAATTCAGTTTATTTAGTAAAAAATATTATGATTTAAGGAATATAGACAGTGAAAAGATAAAAGAATTGGGGGACGGAATTGGTAATTATGCAAAATTATTAGAAGATAGTCTTGATGAATCATATTACCAAGAAGATAGTAATTACCACACAATAGCAGAATATTTTGATCCCTTAGGCTACTCAATATGGATCTTTTTTCAAACTGAAATTACAAGCATAACACATAGGTATATATCTATATCTATTTTAATAGGAGCATCAATATCTGTTGCTTATATTGTTATTACAAGTAAAAAAATTAATAATATACTTAAACTAATAATTGGATATCTTTTACCTATGATTATTGTTCCACCAATATATATGTATACTTGGACAAATAGATTTTGGGATGTTTTAACTACTTATAAAGGTATACCAGCATACTTTTATATAGGATATACTGCAATATTTATACTAATGTATTTAATAAATTATAGAATAGGTAGGAGAATGACTAAAGAATTGAACCAAGCTATAAAGGATAAATAAAATTTAAAAAGGTAGAAAATTAATCTTTATTTTCTACCTTTTATTGATGAAAAATAAAATATATAATATAATTAACCTAATCAAATTAGAAGAGGTATTATATATGAAAATATTAATTAAAAACTGTAACTTAATATCTATGGCAGAAAAAAGGGAAAAATATGAAGAAGGTATAGATATACTTATAAATAACGATAGAATAGAAAAAGTAGATAAAAATATAAACATAAAAGATTATGATAAATTAATTAATGCTGATGGAAAAATAGTTATGCCAGGACTTATAAATACACATGCGCATGTTCCGATGAGTATTTTTAGAGATACATTAGATGGATATGGATTGCAAGAGTGGTTAAACGAAAAGATTTGGCCAATGGAAGATAACTTAAATGAAGAGGATATATATTATGCTTCATTGCTTTCATATTTAGAAATGATAAAAAGCGGAACAACTTGTTTTAATGACCAATATTTTATGACAGATGCAATAATTAGGGCAGCTACTGAAGTTGGAATAAGAGCGCATTGCACCAGAACATTAATGGATATTAATGGAGGCATGGAAGAACGTTTAAATGAATTAGAAGGGCTTATAAATAAACATTCAAATAATGATATGGTAACAATAAATGTGGGAATACATTCATTATATACTTGTACAAAAGAATGTGTAGAAAGAGCAGTAGAGTTAGCTAAAAAATATAATCTATATGTTCATATGCATTTTGCTGAAAACTCTCAAGAATTAGAGGATATTAAAAAAATACATAATACAAATACACCTATAGATTTACTTGAAAAGTATTTTAAGGATGTCCATTTAGTTTTAGCACATTGTGTAAAGGTAAAACAAGAAGAAATGAATAAGATAAAAGGGCTAGATTTAAATGTAGCACATTGTCCGGTAAGCAATTTAAAATTGGGGTGTGGTGTTGCAAAAATAAAAGATTTTATTGAGAATGAAATTAATGTATCACTTGGAACTGATGGGCAAGGAAGCGGAAATAATCTAGATATGTTTGAAGTAATGTCATATACTGCTTTACTTCAAAAAGGAATTAATGAGAATGCAAAATTGCTTCCAGCTTATGAGGTAATAAAAATGGCAACAAGAAATGGAGCAAAATCATTAAAGATGCAAAGCAAAATTGGAAGTATTGAGGAAGGCAAAAAAGCTGATTTAATTATTATTAATTTAGAAAGCGAAAAGACGCAGCCTATAAACGATATTTTTTCAAATATTGTTTATAACACACGTGGAAATAATGTTGAAACTACTATAATAAATGGAAACATTGTTATGGAAAATGGAAAAATTAATATAGAAAATGAAAAAGAGATATATAAAAAGTGCAATTCTATAATAAATAGGCTTGCTTGACAAAGAAAATAAATGAATATATAATGAACAAAAAGTAAGGAGAGATGAATGTAATGAAAAAGTTCGAAAAAATTGCATCACTCGTAACAGGAGGAATGTTTTTACTTACTACTACATGTTTTGCAGTATCAAGAACAGTAAATGCACCAAATGGATTAATTTTAAGGGAAAAAGCATCTTCGTCTGGAAAAGTAATTAAAACAATTAGTGATAACGAAGAAGTAGAAATATTAGAAAAAGATGGAGATTGGTATAAAGTAAAATATAATAATGACGAAGGATATGTGTTTGCTGAATACGTAAATGCGGAAGAAGAGGTAGAAGAAGCAAAAGAGCAAAAAGAAGAAAAAGATAATACAACAGAAAATAAAAAAGAAGAAACTGCTGTAGCAGAAAAAAATTCAAATAATAAAAAAGCGAAATCTAATTTTAAAATATATATAATGCCATCTGTTACATCTAAAACCATTGGAAGCATTGAAAAGGATCAAACAGTAACAGTAAATTATGAATTAAATAATTGGGTTAATATATCAGCAGGAGATATTCAAGGTTGGGCAAGAAAATATTTTCTAGATATTGACGAAAACAAACAAGAGGATAAAAAAGAGGAAACTGATAATTCAAACACTGAAAATGCAAATAACGAAGAACAACCAGATAAAGAAACCACAACTGCAGAAAATAATGAAAAAAAAGATGAATCTGAGAGCAAAGAAGATGAAAAACAAAATACAAGTACAACATATAAAGAAGAAAAAACAGGTTATATAAATGCTAGTGTTTCAGCAAATGTAAGAAAAAGTGCAAGTACATCTTCAGATATTGTTACAATATTAACAAAAAATACACAGGTAAAAATACTTGGAGAAGAAGGAGACTTTTATAAAATACAATTCCAAGATTATACTGGATATATAGCAAAATATTTAATATCTGATAAAGCGGTATAAGGCAAATTAGGGGGGAGTTTATTATTTATTGGAGTGATTAACTATAAAAAGACCAATACTAATATTTACAATCCGGATTCTTAATAGGAATAATTTATGGGCTATACTTTAAAATAAGTATAGCTTTTATATTTATTTTAATGTTAATACCTTTTCTTTTATTCTATAAAGTTATACTAGAAAAAATAAAGAAAATAAAATACTATAAATATCTTAAATTAATTTTTAGATTTGATTTAGTTTTATCAATAATAATTTCTGCAATAATTTCAAATACATATACAATAATTTTAAATGAACAATATAATAAGTTTTACAAAAAAAGCCCAGATTCAATAGAAGCCAAAGCAATTATAATAAAAGGTTATGAAGAAAAGGAATATAGTTACGTTTATGAAATAAAAATAAAAACTGGAAAATATAAAAACAAAAAATTTTTATTAACTGCAAATAAGAAACCAGAAAATATTTTTGAATATGGGGATATTTTAAGTATAAAAGGAGAATATATTCTGCCAAATGAAAGTAGAAATTACAAAGGTTTCAATTACAGGGAATATTTGAAAACAAAGAAAATATATGGAACTATAAAAGCAAGAAATAATGATTTAAAAGTTATCGGAAAAGATGGAACTAATTCTATATTAAAATTATCTAACAAAATAAGAAACTCTATGAATAAACAAATAGAAAGTTTGCTGCCTTCTACTAATGCTAATTTACTAGAAGGTATTTTAATAGGAGATAAAAATCAAATACCAGAAGATATAATAGAAGATTTTAAAATAAGTAGTTTATCCCATATATTGTCAGTTTCAGGAGCAAATACAGCGTACATAATTTTAGGTGCCACATATATTTTAACAAAAAGCAAGATCTCAAAAAAAAGTGTATATATTATAACAATAATATTGCTTGTTATATTTATGGCAATAACCAATTTTACATCATCTGTAATAAGGGCAGTTTTAATGGCAATAGTAATGCTAGGCTCTAAATTGTTTTATAGAAAAGTAGATATTCTAACTAGTATAGCTTTATCATTAGTAATAATGCTTGTATATAATCCATTTATGATTAATGATATAGGGTTGCAACTATCGTATTTAGGCACGCTAGGAATTGTTTTATTAAACAAAAACATAGAAATTTTATTATGCAGACTGAAAATTCATGAAAAGATTTCGAAGATTCTTTCGGTAATAATTGCAGCACAAATTATGATTATGCCAATAATGGCCCTTAATTTTAACAATATTTCTTTAACATTTTTTATATCAAATGTTTTAGTTTCTCCATTAATTGGAATAGCTATGATTTTAGGGTTTATCACAATATTTATATCATATATATTTTTTTCTTTAGCAAAAATACTTGCATATCCTTTAGAATTTATTTTAAACTTGATAATTTTTATTGCACATATTACAGCAAAAATTCCATTTAGTAGTATTACTATAGTTACACCATATATTTTAACAGTAATTTTAATTTATTCTATAATTTTTACATTTAATTATATTTATTCAATTTACATATCTAAAGAAAAACCAAGAAAATTTCAGAAAGATTTGTTAAAATTCATTAATTATAATAATTTAAAAAAGATATTAACTATGTCTTTGATTATTATATTAATATTCAATTCCATAGATAATTTATATAATAGTGCTTTAAAGAATTTAAAAATATATTTTATAGACGTGGGGCAAGGAGACAGTACTCTTATTATTACACCAAGTCAAAAAACAATTTTAATAGATGGTGGGGAAGGAAATACTGATGTTTTATTGTCTTATTTATTAGATAGAAGAATAAAGAAAATAGATTATATAATTATTTCACATTTTGATAGCGACCATTGTAATGGTTTAATAGAAGTTATAAAAAATTTGAATGTAAAAAACATAATAATTTCTAAGCAAGCTTATATATCGGAAGAATATATAAATATTGCTAATATAATAAACGAAAAAAGAATAAATACAGTTTTTGTAAAGCAAGGGGATAAATTAAATATAGGTAAAAACATTGCAATAGATATTCTTTATCCAACAAATAAACTAGAGTATGAAGATTTAAATAATAATTCAATTGTAGCAAAATTATCATATAACAATTTTAGTATTTTATTTACTGGAGATATAGGAGAGTCAGAAAAAAATATAATTGAAAAATACAAAGATATGGAAACTTTAAAGAGTAATATTTTAAAAATATCACATCATGGGTCAAAGACGTCCTCGACAGAATCTTTTTTAAATGAGGTAAAACCACAAATAGCTTTAATAGGTGTTGGGGAAAACAATAAGTTTGGACATCCTAGTAGTAGCGTATTAAAGAGATTAGAAGGACTTCGGAGCGAAAATTTATAGAACAGATACAATGGGCGAAATACAAATAGTTGTAAATACAAAAGGGAAAATATGGCTTAATAGAATGATTAATTAGCAGTTAAAGACAAATTAAAAATGTATATTTTTTGTAAATATAGAGAACACTAAAACTGGTGATGGATTTTGAAAAAATATACAATTATTACAATAATAACTATTGGTATTATTTTAGGCTTTTTGACGGGAATATATATATATAAGATTAATCAGATAAAAAATAAAGAAATAGCACAAACAAATAATGACAATAAAAATAATATAGAAAGTGTAAATGAGGCAAACAATGAAAATGTGATAAAAACTAATAGTGAAGAAGAAAAGGTTTCGCCTAATTGTACAATTATATTAAAAGTATATTATGGTAAATGTAATCACATAATTGAAAAAAAACAAACTATTGAAGAAGCACAAGTTAATATGACAGAAGAAGAAATAAAAACGAAATTTAGCGATTGGGAACTTCAAAAGTTTACACCAACTGAAATTGTTTTATATAAAGAAGTAGATGAGTTTTGCAATGAACATTATGTTTTAAGAGAAAAAGACGGATATATAGCAATTTTTAAAATTGATGAAAACAATAACGAAACATTAATTGAAATTACAGATATACCTACAGAATATTTAACTGAGCAAGATTTAGAAAACATTCAAAATGGGATAACTATATATGGCAAAAAAGAATTAAATAAAGCGATAGAAGATTTTGAATAAAAAAATAAAGCCATTTTTTGGCTTTATTTTTCTTCTTTATTTGGCTTCATTGCTTTTTTTAAATATCCTTGTAAATAAAATGCTTTTATATACATTATTAGAGAAAAAATTGTTGAAATAACTGCTAAGTAGTAGATAAATGTATCAAAATGAGGCAAAGTTGGTAAGCTATATTCTACATGACCTATTAATGGACCATTCCAATATTGTATAAATAGAGAACAAACCAGAGCTATATAAAATAAAACAGTTGCTAGTTTGCCATACCATTTACTAGATACAACCAATTCTTTACCATAAAGAAAAGATGCACCGTGAAACCATTAAAAATTCTTTAACTAAAACGATTACTAATATCCATATTGGTATAATTTTTTGTATAGTAAGAGTTCCTATTAGTGCTATTTGAGTTGCTTTATCTGCTAATGGATCCATTAGTTTTCCAAAATCTGATATAAAATTAAATCGTCTTGCAATATAACCATCTAGAATATCTGTTAATCCGGAAATTGTAAGAACAATTATTGTTGCAATATAATCACCTTGAAAGGCAAAAATAATAATTATTGGTATTAACAAAAATCTTATTATTGTTAAAATATTTGGTACGTGTTTAAACATATTTCCTCCATTTTATTAAAATTCATAATACACGGACGGCATAAAAAGCCGTCCTAAAATTTTTATTTTTTTACTGTAAAATTTAATTCTTCATTTTCTTTATCTACTAAAATAGTTTGATATGGTAAAACCTCAGATTTTAGTATCATATCAGATATTGGATCTTCAATATATCTTTGAATTGCTCTTCTTAGAGGTCTTGCTCCATATTTTAAATCTGTTCCCTTCTCTAAAACATAATTTTTAGCTTCTTCTGTAACTTCCAATTTTATATCTTTATTATCTAATGCAGAAGAAGTAGATTTTAATAATAAATCAACAATTTCTAGCAATTGCTCTTTTGTTAAACTATCAAAAACAACAATCTCATCTACCCTGTTTAAAAATTCTGGTCTAAAAACTTCTTTTAAAGAAGATTCAATTTTGGATTTATCAACTGTTTGTTTTCCAAATCCAATTGAATTATTATTTAAATTAGAGCCTGCATTTGAAGTCATTATTATAATTGTGTTTTCAAAGCTGACGGTATTTCCCTGGCTATCTGTTAATTTTCCATCATCTAATACCTGAAGAAGTATATTAAATACATCTGGGTGTGCTTTTTCAATTTCATCTAGGAGAATAATAGAATAAGGTTTTCTTCTAACTTTTTCAGTAAGCTGCCCTGCATCATCATAACCTACATAACCTGGAGGAGAGCCTATTAATTTAGAAGTTGAATGACTTTCCATATATTCGGACATATCAACTCTAATTATAGAATCTTCACTTCCAAACATCTCATATGCTAAGGCCTTGGCAAGCTCTGTTTTACCAACTCCAGTTGGTCCCACAAATATAAATGATGGAGGCCTTTTAGAACTTTGAAGTCCTGCTCTATTTCTTCTAATAGCACGAGAAACAGCTTCTACTGCAACATTTTGACCAATAATACGTTTATGCAAATTTTTTTCAAGATTTAGCAATTTAACGGTTTCTGCTTCTGTAATTTTTTTAACCGGTATCTTAGTAGAATGTTCTATAACTTCTGCAATATCGTTTACTGTAAGTGTAGTTAATTCTAATTTCTTATTTAATTCATCCATTTTTTGTATAATGTTACATTCTTCTGTTTTAAGATCTGCAGCTTTTTGGTAGTCTTCAATAGAATCAGATTCTACAGCTTCTTCTTTTTCTTCTTGAATTTTTGCAAGTCTATTTTTTAACAATTCTAATTCGTATAACTCTTTATTATTTAAGTTTATTTTAGAGCAAGCTTCATCTAAAATATCTATTGCTTTATCAGGAAGAAATCTATCATGAATATATTTTTCTGACATCTTAACAGTTTGTACAATTACATCGTTAGATATTTTAACTCTATGAAAATCTTCATAATATTTTTTAATTCCTTTTAAAATTTCTATAGTATCATCTACTGTTGGTTCTTCAACTAAAACTGGTTGAAATCTTCTTTCTAAAGCAGAATCTTTTTCTATATATTTTTTGTATTCCTTTAATGTGGTAGTTCCAATTAGCTGAATCTCACCATTTGATAAAGATGGCTTTAATATATTTGCTGCATTCATAGAATGTTCTGCATCTCCGGCACCTATTATATTATGAATCTCGTCAATAACTAAAATAATATTTCCTGCTTGTTTACATTCATCAATTAAAGTTTTCATTCTTCCTTCAAATTGACCCCTAAACTGAGTACCTGCAATAATTGCAGTCATATCTAACAAATATACTTCTTTGTTTAATAATTTAGCCGGAACTTGTTGATTTGCAATTTTAATTGCTAATCCTTGAGCTATTGCAGTTTTACCAACACCAGGTTCACCTATTAAACATGGGTTGTTTTTAGAACGTCTATTTAAAATTTGAATAACTCTTTCAATTTCTTTATCTCTACCAATTACAATATCTAGCTCATTCTTTTTTGCTTTGTTAGTTAAATTAGTCCCATAGATATCTAAGAAGCTTTTTTTCTTTTCTTTTGGTCTTTTTTCTGTCCTTATTCTTTTCTTATTTCCTGATTCAGAATCTTCTTTATTGTTTTGTTCCTCCGCCTTATTTCCAAACATATTAGAAAATATTGAACCTAAAGGAAGCCCTTCTTTTCCTAAATCTTCTGAATTTATTTCGTCTATATTTAAGTTTTCAGACAAATCTTCAAAAAGGTCTTCAAATTGCTTTGACATATCGTTTAATTCATCTTCAGACAAATTTGCTTGTTTTGCAAGCACATCTAAAGGGTTAATACCTTTTTCCTTGGCACAATTATAACAAAGCCCCTCCATAGAGCTTTTATCTCCATCTATTTTTTTAGTAAAAATTACAGCCATATTTTTATGACAATTTGAACATAGCATAAATTATCTCCTGCCTTTAATTTTAAGTACACATTATAATAATACATTAAATTTTGCTAGTAGTCAAGAAAGCGTAAGAAAAAGTTGAATGTATAAATCTTTAATGTTATAATAAAAATGAAAATAATAAATTAATAATATATTTTCCTTACACTAGAGAGGAGAAACAAATGACAAATATTAAATATTTTTTTCAAAAGAATAAAATGTTAATTATAATCGCAGGAATAATTTTAGTTTGTAGTATAGCTATTGCAATTGGTGTGTACGCACAAATTACAAATAAAAATGTAATAGGCGGAAGTCAGGAAGAATATGCAGACTACGAAGAACTAGAAAGCAATTTTGAAGATATATTTTCTAATAGTATTAATAAAGAAGCAACGGCTAAGATGGACATAAATTATGATGATTATATTTATTGTAGATATGACATTCAAGAAGAAAAAGACGGATATAAGATTAATGCAAAAATTCCAATGTTTAAAATAGAAACAGAAACAACAAAAGGAATAAACCAAGAGATATACAACACATTTGCAACAAAAATAATAGATATAGTAAATAATTCAGTAACTAGTACTATATATGAATTAAGTTATGTAGCTTATATAAATAATAATATAATTTCTTTGGTAATTAATTGTAAATATAAAGATGGCGCAAATCCACAAAGAAATATAATACAAACATATAACTATGACATAGATAATGATAAGTTGCTAACAATACAAGACATATTAAATTATAAAAACTTAAATAAAAGTGATGTGCAAAATAAAATAACAGAAAAAATAACTGGAATAAATAATCAATTAAAGGGATTAAATAGTCAAGGATATAATGTGTATCAAAGAAATGAAAATGATGAAATGTATATTGTTGATAATACTCCAAATTTCTTTTTAGGAAAAAATAATTATTTATATTTAGTATATGCTTATGGCAATAAAAATTATACAACTGAAATGGATTTAGTTATATTTTAAATAAAAAAGATGCTAGTTAATTTAACTAACATCTTTTTTGTTTATATGAGATAGGAATTAAGGCTGTTCACCTAAAGTAACTTCAACTGTTCTAGTTTTTCCATTTCTATAAACATCTAAAGTAATTTTATCTCCTATGTTAAGCTTTTCTTTTATATCATTTAATTCGTCCATATTTTCGACTTTAGTACCATTAATTGCAGTAATTACATCACCTGTTTTTAAGTCAGACGAAGATGCAGGGCTGTTACTTTGAATTTCTTTAATATATATACCAACTGGTAAGTTGTAATATTCTGCTTCACTTTCGCTTAAATCAATTCCAGAGACACCTATATATGGTCTTAAAACTTTTCCATTTTCAATTAATTGATTATAGATATCTAAAGTATCATTAATTGGAATAGCAAATCCCATACCTTCAATTCCAGTGCCTGATAATTTTAGTGTATTTATTCCAATTACTTTTCCTTCTGAATTTACTAAAGCCCCACCGCTATTACCAGAATTTATAGCAGCATCTGTTTGAATTAAAGTATAAGTTGTTCCGTCTTCACTATCAATAGTTCTATTTACAGCACTTATAATTCCTGAGGTAACACTACTTTCCATTCCGAGAGGGTTACCTATTGCCATTGCAAATTCTCCTATTTTAATAGAATCAGAATCGCCAAGTTCTGCTGCTGTTAAGCCATCTTTATTAATTTTAAGTACAGCTAAATCTGTTTCTTCATCTGTACCTATTACTTCTGCTTCATAAGGAGTTTCGTCATTATATAAGTAAACTGTAATTTTTGTTGCCTCCGAAACCTCGTAATAAACTGAAGAATCAGAAGAATTTATAATGTGATTATTTGTAAGTATATATCCGTCAGAACTCATTATAATACCAGAACCTTCTGCTTCTGCTAGTTGTGATACACCTTGCATTAAATTTGATTTTACTGTATATTCTACTTTTATTCCAACAATTGAAGGCAAAACTTTACTTGCAGCATAAACAGCTGTATCTGAATAATTATTTAAAGAAACGTAGTCTACAACCCCAGAATTAGAAGTTTGTATGGTGTCAGAAGAGCCATAATTATTCGAATTATTTGAACTAATTAACGACTTCCTAATATTTGGCACTCCAAATGCTAAACCAAGGACTAATGCACTTCCTAACAAACCGGACAAAAAGGGTACAAAAAAACTATTCTTTAAATTTGAAGATTTAGGTGTGCTAGAACTAAATTTTTTATAAATGTCGTCATTTTCACTCATAAAATTACCTCCTTAAAAAATTAAATCTTATAATATAATAATAACCTAAATTAAGCATATCATACAATATCTAACTTAAAATTTCCTGAAATTTCAAAAAATATTATGAATCATAAAACTTGAAATAGAAATATTGTTATGGTATCATTTATATGATTTAATAGAGATTTTTATCTGTATATTATTTTATGTTTTAGAATAAATTGTACAAGGGGTGAAAATATGAATTTAAATAAAGGAATTACAATTATTGCTTTAATAATTACAGTAGTAGTAATGTTAATACTTGCAGGAGTCGGAGTATATTATGGTAGTGATGCAATAGAAAAAGCAAGGTTAGAAGACATAAGAACTAATATGTTTCAAATAAAATCAAAAGCAAAAATAGTAGCAGAACAATACAATTTTAAAGACATAGACAATTTAGTAGGAACTCCTTTGTATGAAGAAAACAAAACTATGCAAGATTATGTTGCACAAGCAATACCAGACGAATTAGAAAGTATTTTTTCAAATTTAGAGAACAAAGATAAATTATACTTGTGGTCACAAAATGATTTAAATAATGAGGGATTAAATTCAATACAAATTAATGCAGAAGAATTTTATATTGTGTATTACGATTTAAAAGATACAAATGCAACTGAAGTATATTATTCTAAAGGATTTGATGGGGCATACAGTCTAACAGATTTGCAAAACAAATAAAAAAAGGGAATAGAAATGAAAGAAAAAGAGATAGAAAGACTAAAAACATTAAAGGAATTTGAAAATAAATTATATAATGAAGGTGCAAAATATATAGCTGGAATTGATGAGGCTGGAAGAGGACCTCTTGCAGGACCGGTAGTAGTAGGATGCGTCATATTGAAACCAGACTCTTTTATAGAATATGTTAATGATTCTAAAAAACTGTCGGAAAGTAAAAGAGAAATATTATATGAAAAAATAACTAGTGAAGCAGCTGCTTGGAGTGTTGGAATTGTAGATGAAAAAGAAATTGATAAGCTTAATATACTAAATGCAACAAAAAAAGCTCTAACCATGGCTATAAATAACTTGAATGTGAAACCAGACGTAATACTAGTAGATGCGCTAGACAAAATAGAAACAAATAATATTCCATATATATCAGTAATAAAAGGAGATGCAAAAATATACAGCATTTCTGCAGCTTCTATAATCGCAAAAGTTACCAGGGATAGAATTATGAAAGAATATGATGAAGTATATCCAGAGTATGGATTTGCTCAGCATAAGGGTTATGGCACAGCAAAGCATATAGAAGCAATAAAAAAATATGGTATATGTCCATTACATAGAAAAAGTTTTACAAAAAATTTTATATAAAAGGACAGTTAAATTGGAATTTGCTTTTGTGATGTGTGAGGTGCGAAGTGTGAGGTGTGTTTTTTAGGGTTAGTCTACGCAAGGCTTACCCTAATTTCACACTTCCCACATCCCACTTCTCACTTCTCACATAAATTCCAATTTAAATAAAGAAAGGGATTTAAATATGAATATTCAAGATATAATAGCTAATAAAAGAGACGGAAAAAAATTAAATGCAGATGAGATAAAATATTTTGTTGAGGAATATACAAAAGGAAATATAACAGATTATCAAGCAGCAGCACTAATTATGGCAATTTATATAAATGGTATGGATAAAGATGAAACTACTTTATTAACATTAGAAATGGCTAAATCTGGAGATATATTAGATTTATCTACAATTTCTGACAATGTAGTGGATAAACACTCAACAGGAGGAGTAGGAGATAAAATAACAATAATACTTATGCCAATAATTGCTTCGCTTGGAATTCCTGTTGCAAAGATGTCCGGGAGAGGTCTAGGTTTTACAGGAGGAACAATAGATAAACTAGAGTCAATTCCTGGATATAGAACTGAAATAAAAGTAGAAGATTTTATTAAAGAAGTAAAAAAAATTGGAATAAGTATAATAGGACAAACTGCAAATTTAGCACCCGCTGATAAAAAAATATATGCTTTAAGGGATACGATTAGTTGTGTAGGAAGTATGCCTCTTATTGCATCTAGTATAATGAGCAAAAAAATAGCTGCAGGAGCAAATAAAATTGTATTAGATGTAACAGTTGGAAGAGGAGCATTTATGAAGAATAAAGAGGATGCAATTAAGCTTTCTAATATGATGAAAAGCATAGGAAGTTTAGCAAATAGAGAAACAGTTTGTGTGCTTACTAATATGGATGAGCCTGTTGGATACGCAATAGGAAATTCATTAGAGATAATAGAAGCAATAGAATGTTTAAAAGGAAATATTCCAGAAGATATAAAAGAAATTATTACAACAATAGGGAGCTATATAATAAAGCTTGCAGGAAAAGGTGACAACTTAAATGATAATAAATTAAAAATTTTAGAAAATATAAATAATGGCAAAGCATTTGATAAATTTTTAGAACTAGTACAAAATCAGGGAGGAAATATAGAATACGTAAAAAATGTAGAAAAATTCGAAAAAGCAAAATATATATTACCTGTAACAAGTAAAGAAGAGGGATATGTATATAAATTAAATGCAGAAAAAGTGGGAAAAATTTCTGTTGATTTAGGAGCAGGAAGATTAAGAAAAGAAGATAGTATCGATAAAGCAGTAGGAATAGTATTGAATAAGAAAATAGCAGATAAAATAAATAAAGGAGATATATTAGCATTTATCTATGCAAATAACAAACAAAAAGGAGAAAAAGCAGTAGAAGAATTATTAAACGCATACGAAATAGTAAAAGAACCAGTAAAAAAAGAAGAAATAATTTTGGGAATTGTGTAAATTGGAATTTGTAATACAAATTTTTTAGAACGATTGTAGGGGTCGCCGCCCTCGGCGACCCGCATACCAATATTTTCGGGTCGCCGAGGGCGGCGACCCCTACA
>CALXVD010000024.1 GCA_944391865.1 uncultured Clostridia bacterium | reverse complement strand
GCGCTCCTCGGTTCAATACGTGTTTTAGCAATTCTAGCGTAAAATTGAACGAGCCTCTCGGTATCCCGCTTCCTCCTCCAATTTTTCTTAAGAATTGCACAAACACTCCAATCACATCCGGTGCTCATAAATTGATGTGTTTTAACTGATTTTATTAATATTCTATAAATTATTGTATAATAAAAAATCATCAATTTAATGAAAATTTTAATTTTCATTAAAGGGTTAAAATATAAAAATATTAATTTTGACAAATAATGGTCCGACAGCCCATTGAGGCGGGGGAATACCCGCGTATGCCTTGGAGGACATTATTTTCAAAATTCATATTTTATATTAAATTAATTACTAAAAATTTGACTAAAGTAAATTGAAAAGGAGAAATAAAAATGCTTGAAATATCTACATCAATATTAACAGTTGAACAAGAAAATGCAACAAAAACTTTCTATGATTTAGAAGTAGCAGGAACAGATTATTATCATATAGATGTAATGGATGGAAAATTTGTGGAAAAAAATACCCAAGAAAAAATGTATGAATATGCAAACATTATAAAGCAAATGTCTAATATTCCTTTAGACGTACATTTAATGGTAGAAAATATAAAAGAAAATATTGATAGATATATACCACTTTCTCCTAGTATAATAACTTTTCATTATGAAGCATGCAAAGACAAGGAAGAAGTAAGAAAAATGATAAATTATATTAAGGAAAATAATATAAAACCAGCAATATCAATAAAGCCAAATACAAGTATAAATGAAATAAAAGAATTTTTACCTAACCTACATATGATACTCATAATGACAGTAGAGCCTGGAAAAGGGGGGCAAAAATTAATACCAGAAACAATAAAAAAAATTGAAGAACTAAAGCAATATATTCAAAAAAACAATTTAGATACATATATAGAAGCAGACGGAGGAATAAACAAAGATACAGTAGATTTAATAAGAAATTCTGGTGTAGACATTGCAGTTGCAGGAAGCGCAATAATATCATCAAACAATTTTAAAGAAGCTATAAGAGAATTAAGAATGCTCTAATAAAAACATTGGTGCGGATGAGAGGACTCGAACCTCCACGCCGTTGGCACTGGTTCCTAAGACCAGCGCGTCTGCCAGTTCCGCCACATCCGCATATACTGTTTAACAAACTTTATTTTAGCATTTCCATATAAAACTGTCAATAGATTTTTTTAAAAAACTAAAAAAATACTTGTAATATTTTTAAATTTATGCTAAACTATTAGATAGTCAGTTTATAAGCAAAGGTATAGGAGGTGCTTTAGTATTATGGCAAGATGTGAAATATGTAATAAATCTGTAAATTATGGAAATAAGCTTAGTATTACTCGTTCTCATATTAGCAAAAGAACTTCAAGAACTTGGAAACCAAATTTAAGAACAGTTAAAACTATTGTAAATGGTGAGCCAAAGAAAATAAAAGTTTGTGCTAAATGCTTACGTTCTGGTAAAGTAGTTAAAGCTTAAATAAAAACTTTAACAGAATTTAATTTATAAGAATATTTAAAATAATATTATTTATATAAAAAAATAGGTAGTTATACCTATTTTTTTTATTTGTTTTGTAATATAATTGATAATAATATGGTAACAATATCTATGTACAAAACACATATTTTTTACTTTACACGAAATATTAATTTTACTATTCCTCTCAAAAATTTAGGAACTTTTTTTACTACAATTGTCATTTAAAGCACTCTCCTTTATTTTAATTTTAACAAGAAAGCCATGTTATTCCTACTATTACTATTGTAACTCCAATAACGAATAGCCAACCTGAAAATGGAAGTAATATTACAAGTAACACTCCGCAACCCAAAACCAATTAAACATACTGCTAATGTTTTTTTAAATAGTTTTAACATGTATTACCTCCTCTATTTGCTTTCTATTTATTAACTTGTTACTATAATATATTAAATTTTATGTAAAAGGGTGATAGTTTTGAAAGATAATAATCAAAGCAATATAGCTAAAGAAAATATAATTAATATAATTAAAATATTGAAAGCTACTTATCCAGATGCAAAGTGTAGTTTAGATTTTACTACTCCTTTTGAGCTTGGTATTGCAGTTATGCTATCTGCTCAATGTACAGATGATAGAGTTAACAAAACCACTCCTGATATTTTTTCAAAGTATAACAGTCCTCAAGATTTTATTGATATGCCTATTAGCACATTAGAAGAATTAATACATCCTTGTGGTTTTTATAAAACTAAAGCAAAAAACATAAAAGCATATTCTGAAAAAGTCTTACATAATTATAATGGATCATTGCCTAAGGATATAAATGAATTAATGACTCTACCTGGTATAGGAAGAAAAAGTGCTAATGTAATAATGCTAGAAGCATTTAATATGCCAATACGGAATTGCTGTTGATACTCATGTAAAACGAATATCTGGGCGTTTAGGATTATCTGAAAATAGTGAGCCCACAAAGATAGAGCATGATTTATTAAAACTTATCCCTTCTAAGTACTATAAAGATGTAAATCACTTGTTTATATGGCACGGTAGAAATATTTGCACAGCAAGAAATCCAAAATGTGATAAGTGTCCAATTGAAAAATATTGCAATTATTCTAATACATAAATTTTATTTTAATTTTGATTGACAAATCTTGTTTATAAGCTATATAGTATATTTAATAATTAAAAAAATTTTACTAATATTTAGGAGGTTTTTATGTTATTATTGAAAAACAAATTAAAATTTATTGTTACTTTATTTATTATAATGCTTTTATCAATTAGCTTAATATCTACTGTAAATGCTAATGATGAGATTACGCCAATTAGTGTAGATAATTCAATTGAACCTACGCAGTCTACTAATTCTTCAAATACTGTTACTTCTGATTTATATGTTTCTGGAGAAAAAGAATATAGTATTGCAAATACAGTAGAAGGAAATGCTTTTATTTCTGTTGGAACACTCAACATTGTTCCTATCGATGAGGAAAATATTTCTGGAAATTTATATGTAATGGCTGATACTGTAAATATAAAATCTGATGTCTCTTATTCTCAAACAGAAAAAGATGAATTTGGTAATTCTAAAATAGATTCTGTGAATAAAATAAGTTCTATTTCTGGGAGTGTTTTTGTTATTGCAAATAGATTGGTTGTAGAACCTGGTTGTACTATAAACGGAGATTTATATGTTTGGGCTAATGAAGTTAATTTAGGTCAAAATTCAGTTGTATCAAAAAATACTTTTATAAATGCTTCTAAAGTTAAACTAAATGGTAAAATAAATGGAGATTTATATGCTATTTCAAAGACTTTTGATATGCAATATTATTGTTTTGTTCGTAGAGATTTTCATGTAAATGCAGAAAAAGTAAATTTAAATGGGTATATTTATAGAAATTCTTATATAACAGCTAAGGATATTACTTTAAATGATAATTTTATGAATGAAAAAGATTTTGTTGTAACAAGCGCAAATAACATAAACCTTGCTGGTAAAATAAATGGTAATGTAACAGTAAATTGCAAGAAAGTCAACATTGAAGAATCTTGTAAAATATATGGAAACCTAAATTACTCTTCAAAACAAGAAATTACTTTAAATAATGGTGTTGTTTCAGGAGAAGTAAATTATAGTAAATATAATAGTAATTTTGGCAAAGAATTATTAAATTACTTATTAAATTTAATAGCGGTTTTATTGTTTTTTGGTTTAATATATTTTGTTATTGTCAAAATATCACCTGAATATATTTCAAGGCTTTCATATTTTAAAGCTATAGATATATTAAAATACTTTGGAATTGGATTAGTAATTTTAATAATAGTTCCTATAGTATCTATTTTACTGTTTATAACAAATGTAGGAAGTATTATTGGACTATTCTTGTTAGCACTTTATGCAATACTACTAATAATAGCTATACCAATATTTATTATAACAATTGCAGAGTTTATTAAAAATAGGTTCTTTGGTTCCATTAATACTTTTGTAATTGTATTAATACTTACCGTATTATTATCATTGCTAAACTTAATACCTTATTTTGGATTTATAGTTTCTATTTTAGTATTAATACTAGGTTTAGGTATGTTTTCTAAAACTTTTGTAAAAAGCTACTAAATAAATCAATTTAAGTCCAAATTAAAATATTGACATATAATCTAGTAATGGCTATTTTGTAAACATGAAGATAGAAATTAACCCCATTTATTAGACTTTTTTGTCTAATAAACGGGGTTGATTTAATTATGAATTACTCTTTTTATACCAACATAAAAATTTATATAAAATTAGTTTTTATGAATGTAACAATCATTTTTATATTCTAGAGCCGTATTTTGTTTTACTGATTCTATTAGCCAATCTATAAGTTGAGGAGGAACATCTGCATGTTCTATTAATATTTTAGTTATACAATCTATTTGCATTTGATTTTGCTTATATTCTTGAGTCTGCCTAAGTTTTTTTAAATTATTTGAATTAACTTCATCAATATTTTTAAATTTCAAAAATGTATTTTTAGACATATTAACAACTCCTTTTACAAAATATGGCATTCACTATGCCATATTTTACCAATAAGAGTTTCATATGTCAAGCATATATTTATAAATTAAACAAATAATTTAATTAGACTGTTTTAATACATTAATAATGTGCCTAATGGTATTAAAATAGCCGTCTAACTCAGTTTCTTTAATTTTAGATATAGATTTTAAAATGTCTTTATCAATAGCATTTGTTTTGCCCAATAAGATATAATCAGTTGTTATATTAGCTTTTTTAGATAATAAAATTATTTTTTCAACAGATAAACAATTTTTACCACTTTCAATAGAACATAGGTATTGCGGAGTAACACCGCAAGAATGCAGCAAATTGATTTTTATTCATTCCTAAATTATTTCTTATAGAGGTTATTCTTCTACCAATTTCTTTCTTCATAATACATTCACTCCCTTAAAAATATTTTAATAATTACTTTAAGAGTCTTTTTAATTAAGAATAGTGAGAAAAAAGTAGTTTTTAGTAGTAAAAATGAGTAAAATATGATATATATTAATATATTTGTTTATAAAGTAAAGAGGTGTATTACATATGAGTAAATATAAACCTACAACTATACTATTAATTGAAGATGATGCAGAAGATTGCAAATACATGAAAAATTATATAGATACTAGAGAAGATGTAAAGCTGGTAGGCATATCAAATTCTCCTATTAAGGCTATTGAACAAATAAAGGTATATATGCCAGATGCAATAATTTTAGATATAGAGTTAAATGATGGGGAGGGGTCAGGATTAGAAGTTTTAGAGCAAATAAAATTGATTAATTTAGATGTAAAGCCAGTAATAATTATAACAACAAACATTGCCTCAAAAACTGTTTATACATATGCACACAAAAATGGAGCAGACTTAATATTCCATAAGCTTAAAAAGGATTATTCTCCAGAACTAGTAATAAAAAATTTGCTTATATTAACAAATACACTTGTAAATAGCAATTTAAATACTAGAAAAATAGAAACAATTAGTGATCGCAGAAATAAAGTATCAGATAGGATAAATAGAGAGCTGAATTTAATTGGTATTAGCTCGCATTTAATTGGAAGAAAATATATACATGATGCTATTTTGTATATTTTAGAAAATAACAATGAAAAAGAAAATGTATTTTTACACTTAGCAAAAGTATACAAGAAAGGAAATAGCACAATAGGTCGTTCAATACAAACTGCAATAGAACATGCTTGGAGGAAATCTTCTATAGAAGATTTAGAAAGATATTATACAGCTGCTGTAAATTATAATACAGGTGTTCCAACACCAACAGAACTAATATACTATTATGTCGAAAAAATAAAAAAGACATTAAATTAATTGCTTATAATTTCTCAAATATTTTAAATCATAATACTACTTAAAAAATTTTTTTTAAGTAGTATTTTTCTGTTAGTAAATTTTTTACATAATGACTAAAAAATATTAACAGAAAGGAAGTGATTTAAAATGTGGGCTGAATTAATGAGATATATAAGTAAAATTTTAGGAAGATAAGTTGAAATTTTATTAAAATAAAAAATAATCAAGAGAAGTTTTTGTAGTATGAATTTACTTTTCTTGATTATTTTTTATGTATGAAATATAATTTTGCTTATATAAAAGAAGGGAGTAAATATGTTAGAAGATTTTTGTATTACTTTAATAAAAACGTTATTTTTTAATATTTGTAGTAGTTATGTATTTATAAAGATACAAAAATTAAATAATATTAATAAAAATGTTAAATGTTTAATAATTTTATTAAATATTATAATAGCAATAATATATGCCATTATATATGAAAAGATTGAAAAACAGTCAATAAATACATTTAGCAATCTTGGGTGCTATATTATATATATCTTAATATTTTCTATTATGACTAAAGTAGAATATAGAAAAATGATAATTTTTAGTATAATTTCTATATCATTTTCATTTTTAAGCATTATTATATCAAGCATTGTTGCATTTGCAATAATGAGTACTTTATCATTAAATGTTTTGGAAAATAATCTTTTAGAATATGTTTTTATTGGAATTATGCAAATTACGTTAATTTATGCTTTTTTTGAAATTAGAAGATTTAAAAATCGGTTTTGCCTTTTTGACAAATAGAAACTCCAGAAAAAACGGTATATTTGGGATATGCATCAGTATTATTCTAATATTAATTTCTATATTAATTGGCATAAATGTAGATGATATGTTAGTTGATACAATATGTGTTATTGGATTAATAATGGGTGCATTAATTATGTTCTATTGGATTAAAAGAAGTATCACAAAACAATACAAAGAGAGAATGAAAGATAGAACAGTTGAGTTGCAAGCTGAACAATTAAAACAAAAAGATGAAATTATTAAAAATCTTAAGCAAGAATTATCAGACGTTTTGAAAATTAACCATAAATATAATCATAGACTCTCTGCAATGGAACTTGCAATAAGCAAATTTGGAGATAAAATTTCTGCAAATGAAGAATTTGCTAGCGAATATGCAGACATTCTAGATACAATAAAGAATTTATCAAATGAATATAAGCAAGAACTTAAATTAATAAATAACTCGTACAATTTACCTAAAACTAATATCTTTGCAATAGATAATTTGCTTGAATATATGAAAGGACAAGCCAATAAAGAAAATATTGAATTTATTTTTGAAACAGATAAAAACGTAAAGGGTATATTAGAAAATATACAAGAAGGTAAACTTGAAACATTACTTGCAGACCACATAAAAGATGGTATAATTGCTATTAATTTTAGTGAAACTAATAACAAAAAGATTAAAGTTTGCATTGGAAAAGTAAACAGCATTTATGAAATTTGCATATATGACACAGGCATAGAATTTGAAATTGATACTTTGCTAAAACTTGGATTAGAAAATGTAACAACGCATAAAGAAACAGGTGGAACAGGAATAGGCTTTGCAACAACATTTGAAACATTAAAAGAATGCAAAGGAAGTTTAATAATTGAGGAATACAACAAATATAGTGAATACTCAAAATGTATTAGAGTTATATTTGATGGAGAAAATAAATTTAAAATAAAATCCTATCGAGCAGACGAAATAAAGAAGAAAAATAAAGGAGACAGAATAATTATAGAAAATATTTAAAATGAATTATTGAAAAGTAAAATTTAATAATATATAATTATTTCGAATTACACATACTATAAAGAGGAGGTTAAAATGAGCGAAGAGATAAACGTTAAAGAAATGGTTGACGAGCTTGCAAAAAAAGCTAATGTTGCATTGCAAGAATATATGAAACTTGACCAAGAGCAAGTAAATAAAATAGTAAAAGCAATGGCAATGGCAGGACTTGAACATCACAGAGAACTTGCAAAACTTGCTTACGAAGAAACAAAAAGAGGAGTATATGAAGACAAGGTAATAAAAAATATATTTGCAACAGAATATATTTGGCATTCTATAAAATATGAAAAAACAGTAGGAATAGTAGAAGAAAACGAAATGGAAGGATATGTTGAGGTTGCAGAGCCTATAGGAATTGTAGCAGGAGTAACACCAGTTACAAACCCAACATCTACAACAATGTTTAAATCATTAATTTGTGCAAAATCAAGAAACCCAATTATATTTGGATTTCATCCATCAGCACAAAAAAGTTCTGTAAGAGCAGCAGAAATCTTAAGAGACGCAGCAATAAAAGCTGGTGCACCAGAAAATTGTATACAATGGATAGAATACCCTTCAATAGAAGCAACTACGGCACTAATGAACCATCCATTAGTTTCTCTAATTCTTGCAACAGGTGGAGCTGGAATGGTAAAGTCAGCATATAGTTGTGGTAAACCTGCATTAGGTGTAGGACCTGGTAATGCACCATGTTATATAGAAAAAACAGCCAATATAAATAGAGCTTGCACAGACCTAATGCTTTCTAAAACTTTTGATAATGGAATGATATGCGCATCAGAACAAGCAGTAGTTGTAGATAACGAAATACATGAGCAATTTGAACAATATATGAAAGAAAATAATTGTTATTTCTTAAATCCAGAGGAAACAAAAAAAGTATCAGATTTTGTAATAAATAGTGAAAAAGGAGCAGTAAATCCAGCAGTTGTTGGCCAAAGTGCAAGCTGGATAGCTGAGCAAGCAGGGGTAAATGTACCAGAAAAAACAAAAATATTAATTGCATATTTAGAAGGTGTAGGACCAGAGTATCCATTATCAAGAGAAAAACTTTCACCAGTTTTAGCATATTATATTGTAAACAGCACAGAGGAAGGATTTGAAAGATGTAAGCAAATGCTTAACTTTGGAGGACTTGGACATTCTGCAATAATACACAGCAAAAATGATGAAGTTATACAAGAGTTTGGAAATCAAATGAAGGTAGGAAGAATTATTGTAAATTCTCCATCATCACAAGGAGCAATCGGTGATATATATAATACAAATACACCATCACTTACACTTGGATGTGGTTCATATGGAAATAATAGTACAACATCAAACGTATCAACAGTAAATTTAATAAATAAGAAAAAAATTGCAAAAAGGAGAGTTAATATGCAATGGTTTAAAATTCCACCAAAAATTTATTTTGAAAATGATTCAGTTCAATACTTAGAAAAAATGAACAATATATCAAGGGCATTTATAGTAACAGACCCAACAATGGTAAAACTAGGATATGTTGATAAAGTATTATACTATTTAAGAAAAAGAGAGCAATATTGCCACTCTAAAATCTATTCAGATGTAGAACCAGATCCAGATGTAGAAACGGTTATGCGTGGTGTACAAGAAATGAATAACTTTAATCCTGATGTAATTATTGCAATAGGTGGAGGCTCTGCAATAGATGCTGCAAAAGGAATGTGGCTATTTTATGAGCACCCAGATGCAACATTTGATGGATTAAAACAAAAATTTATGGACATAAGAAAAAGGGTAGTAAAATTTCCTAATTTAGGAGAAAAAGCAAAATTTGTAGCAATACCAACAACATCAGGAACAGGTAGCGAAGTAACAGCCTTTGCTGTAATAACAGATAAAAAGAATGGAAATATTAAATATCCTTTAACAGATTATGCTTTAAGACCAGATGTTGCAATAATAGACCCACAATTTGTATTATCACTTCCAAAAAGTGCAACAGCAGATACAGGGTTAGATGTATTAACACACGCACTAGAGGCATATGTATCTAATATGGCAAGCGATTACACAGACGGATTAGCGCTTCAAGCAATGGATTTAGTATTTGATTATTTAAAAAGAGCTTATGATAATGGTGCAGATGATGTAATTGCAAGAGAAAAAATGCACAATGCAAGTTGTATTGCAGGTATGGCATTTACAAATGCGTTCTTGGGGTTAAATCATAGTATGGCACACAAGTTAGGTGGAGAATACCATATACCACATGGAAGAGCAAATGCAATATTATTACCATATGTAATAAAATATAATAGCGAAAAACCTACAAAATTTGCAACATTCCCAAAATATGAAGAATTTATAGCAGATAAAAAATATGCAAAAGCTGCAAGATTTCTTGGCTTAGGCGGAAATACAGATGAAGAAAGTGTTGATAAATTAATAGAAGCAATAAGAAACCTTATGAGGGATTTAAATATGCCAATGTCAATAAAAGAATGCGGAGTGGAAGAAGAAGTATTTATGGCAAAATTAGATGATCTTTCAGAACATGCACATGATGACCAATGTACAGGAGCAAACCCAAGATATCCTTTAGTTGAAGAAATTAAGGAAATATACAAAAAAGCATATTATGGAGAATAAGAAATAATAAAAATCAAAAGTCCAACTCGATAAGAGTTGGACTTTTGATTTTTAGACTTCCTACTTAAAGAATAGTCCTGTTGGAGATCTCAAGTTTGACTAATCAATAAACGAAATGAAAGTAAGTCGTATTCTATCGGGGCGATCATTCCTAAACTTTTTTACCTCTGCGACTACCTTTGAACCATAAGGAATTTCTATATTATATGGAGCATCAATAATTGCAGAAGTGCTTGGGTTTAGGTAGGCAAAATAACCATCATGTAGTTCGTTCACATAATCAAGCGAAATTGCAGTTATAATATCACCACATTTTAAAATATTGCTTAGATTGCTATACAAACACTTGTGGGATAAACTTAAATGATATTTGTTGATATCAAACGAAACTATTTTTGCGTTGATAAATTCACCTACATTGAATCCAATAAATTCAGCATCGTTGATTCGAGAATCACAAAGCTCAACATAAGGGATAAGACCATCGATTCCGTGACCAACATCAACAAACAAACCAAAATTTGCAATAGAAACGATTTTACATTTAACAACTGCATCTTTTAATTGCAAGAGATGTTGAAAAGTCTGAAGCATATTTTCTTTTCTGGATAAAACAATTGTACCATCAGCATTAATTTTTTTTACACTTGCATGTACGGTTTTATCCAAAAGGAAATAAACATTTGCCGATATAAATCCATTTGGACGTCTAACTGGATAAATGGTGAATTCATATAAAGGAATTATACCATTAAATCCATTCCCAAGGTCGACTCTTAAACAAGAATTTGCAGAGTCATAATACAATACTTTAGCGACTAAAAAATCCCCAGTGTCTTGCGCCCGTTTAATTATATCCAGAGACATATGAGTGTCTAAGGGATAATAACCTTCGGGCTTCAATTTTTTTTCGTTCATTTTTTTAACCTCCAGTGTATTTTATTGGGCAACATTATGTTACCACTAATATTATTATAACATATTTTGCTAATTTTGTAACACTTTTAAAAAAATGGCATATTATATCACATAAAAATTATTTTAAGGAGGTATTTAATATGCCAGATGAAAGAAATTGCGGATGTGGATGTGGTTGTAACAACAATATGGGAGGATTTTTTGGAGGATGCGGAAATGACTGCTCAATATTATTCTTTATAATAGTATTTTTACTATTATTCACTAACTGCGGATGCGGTTGTGGAAGAGGTTGTGGATGTAATTAATGTAATATGTAAACAATAAATTAAATAAAAAATACAAAAAAACATATTGTAAAAATAAAACTTATAATTTGTAATGGACGTAAATGTAAAGGGTGGACGGAACCCTGTCCGCCCAATCTTAGTAGAAATTTCTAAATATAAATAATAATAAGTTTAAATGTGAGGTGAGATGTGTGAGGTGTGCTTTTTAGGGATAGGCATTGTTAGGCTTACCCTAATTTAACACATCCCACTTCGCACTTCCCATTTCACACATCACAAATGTGTTATAAAGTTTTTTTGTTAAATTTTCTTGACTAGATTTATGTGTTGCGATATACTTTACATGAAAAAAATTATCGAAAATTACGAAAGAGGAGTGAAAAATGCAAAGAGAAATTAATTCTAAAATTTATTATAAAATTTTATTTGCTTTAATTCTTTTTGTTATCATATATTTGGTAATTAGTTTTTTGCCAAAAACCACGGTTAAATCATATGCGGCAACTTATACATATAAGAAAAGTTCAAATAATTTGCCTTCAAATTTCGATAGCAATTATCCAGGTTACAGTTCATTACTTAAATCAATGGTAAAAGAACATCCAAAATGGACATTTAAGTTATATGAAACGGGTTTAGACTGGGATACAGTTATTAACAATGAATATACGGGACATGGCAAATCTCCTAAAAATGTGGTGCCAAGTAGCTATTCAAACGCATGGATATGCTCAATATGTGGAAAAGAAGGTCAAGATTCTGGTGCTTGGTATTGTGCTTCAAGAGGAGCAATAGAACATATTATGGATCCTAGAAATTCTTTAAATTCTTCAAATGTGTTTCAATATTTATTGCTATCAAACGATAAAAACATAACTAAGGCACAAGTAAAAACTATGGCAAGCAAAATAGATTATTTAGATGATGATGATATTGTGGACGCAATATATGAATCAGCAGATGAGCTTAATATAAATCCATTTTATATCATAGGTAAAATTTTACAAGAACAAGGGGCAAATGGTTCAATAATGTGTTCAGGCAAAGGATACAAAGGAGAATATAAAGGTTATTATAACTTATTTAATGTAGGGGCTTCTGGAAAGGGCGAAGAGGCAGTAATAACAAACGGTTTAAAATATGCTAAAGAAAAAGGCTGGAATACACCAAAAAAATCAATAGAAGGTGGAATTGGTTTAATAAAAAACTTTATACAAAGAGGACAAGACACATTATATTATCAAAAATTTAATGTAACATATAAACCATATTATGCAAATCAATATGCACAGAACCTATTAGATGCACAAAGTATAGGTTCAATATTAAAAGGATATTATGCTGATGCAAATTTGTTAGATAGTGCATTTACCTTTGAAATACCATTATATAAAAACATGCCAAAATCTGCAGTAAAAAGTCCATCAATAACAACAGAAACAGGAGAATTAGCTTATATTAATGCAAACGGAGGTTTAAAATTAAAAGATGCACCAAACGGAGATACTATTGATGTTATAAGTGAAGGTACACAAGTCCTAATTACAGAGAGAGCAACTAAAAAAATAGGAGACTACTACTGGGATAAAGTATCTACACCTGCAGGAACAGGATATATGGCAAGAGAAGCATCAGACGGTTCTAAAACCTATTTAGTAGTAATTGGAGAGCAAAAGTCTTATGATATAGATGGTTCCTATATGATAGTAGCACCAGGAACAAAGATATCTAGTATAAAAGATGCAACTAACTCAAGTAAATATTTTGGAACAAATTCTAAAATAAAATTAGATGGAAAATCTTATACATTAGTTATGCTAGGTGATGTAAGCGGCGATGGACAAGTAAAATCAAAAGATTATATGATGATAAAAAATTACATTATGTCAGGATATAAGTTAACATCATCACAGAAGGAAGCAGCAGATGTTAACAGAGATGGAAATATAAAATCAAAAGATTATATGATGATAAAAAATTATATTATGAGTGGAACGTCTATTAAGTTATAATGAAAGGAAAGAATAAATGAATTTAAAAACAGTATTTAAGAAAGAAAAAATTATATTATTTATATTAATATTAATGGCAATTTTGATAATACCAAATATATCTTTTGGAAAAGGTAGTTTTTCAATTAGTTCATCATCCAAAAGTATTACAAAGGGAAGTAGTTCTTCATTAACCATTTCTGCTAAGAATTGCGCAGGACAATTTAAGATTACTTCTTCTAACTCTAGTGTTGTAAGCGTAAGTTCTTCATCGATTTGGCTAGATAGTTCTAGTAGCTCAATAACATTAAAAGCAAAATCAACTGGCACAGCTACTATAACAATAACTGCAGTTGATGTAACAGATACAGATTTAAATGATATCACAGGTAGTAAAACATGTAGAGTTACTGTAAAATCTGCATCAAGCTCAGGCGGTAGTTCATCTAGTGGAGGAAGTAGTTATAGTGGGTCATCTTCAGGCGGAAGCAAAACAAACACAGAAGAAGAGAAATCTTCAGATGCAACTCTAAAAGAATTATCAATTAAAGAAGGGAAAATATCACCAAAATTTGATAAAAGCGAAAATGAATATACATTAACAGTTCCAAATGAAGTAACTAAATTAAATATTACAGCAACGCCAAATGATAGTAAAGCAACTGTTTCAGTAAAAGGAAATAAAGATTTAAAAGTAGGCGAAAATACTGTTACAATAGTAGTTACAGCAGAAGATGGTACAACAAAAAATTATGTAATAAAAGTAACCAAAGAAAATCCAGAATTAGCTTTGCAATCAATTGTAATAAAATACACAAATCAGGAAGGCCAAGAAGTGGAAGTGCCTTTAACACCTGTGTTTGCCTTTAACACATATGAATATACATTAGAAAACTTAGAGTATTGGGTTGAAAAATTAAATATAGAGGCAGTTGCAAACATTAAAGGTGCAACAGTAGAAATAGAGGGGAACGAAAATTTAGTTGAAGGTGAAAACATAATTACTATAACAGTAAAAGCACCTGTTACAACTGATGAAGAAACAGAAAAAGATAAAGATAATGAAGTTAAAACTAAACAAGAAGAAGTAAAAGTGTATACAATAAAAGTAAGTAAAAATGCAGAGCCTGCACCACCAACACTTATGGGAAGAATTAAAAATTGGTTTAATGGAATATTTGGAGGAGTAACAGCTTGGTATAACCAAAATAAAGAAGAAGCAATAATGGGAGCATTAGGAGTTTGTATTGTTGCACTATTGGGATTATCAATATACATAATAGTTGATTATAATAAATACAAAGATGTAATTTCAAAATTAAAAGAAACAAACAAAATTAATAATACAGCATCTGCAATAGAAACTATAAATAAAGAAAATAGTATAGAAAACATTTACAATAATAAAAAAGAAGAAATGTTTAAAGCAAATAATATAGAAAATAATAGTTATATAAATATAGAAGATAGTTCTAAAACAAAAGCAAAAGGTGGAAGGCATTTTTAAATGCTATTTAAATAAGTTAAAAACAGTGGGCGGCATTTTGCCGTCCGCCTTCATTAATTTAATAGGATAAATAATGCTTCTATAGCTCAGTTGGTAGAGCAACGGATTCGTAACCCGTAGGTCGGCAGTTCGATTCTGCCTAGAAGCTCCAAAATGTAAAAATATTATAACAAAAAATGGTGTATCTATTAAAACGGTATGCCATTTTTAGTTAAGCCCAAATTTTATGTTTACTTTGCGAAAATAGTGTGATATAATCAATAAGCCAAAATTTTTGAAAGGAGATGTACCAATATGAAAACGATTATTTTCGTAGGTGCACCCGGGTTTGAGAAAGTAACGCTTCCAATCTTGGACTTTTATAAATACAAGGGAGTCGAAATTGCGGTTTTCGATGCGGAAACTGATAAAGATGACCGAATAATAGACCTCCTCTAAATTGTATACCGAGCCTGTAAAATAAAGTAGCAGGCTCGGTACTTTTTCATATAATACATATGAGGTGAATAAAATGTATGATTTACATTATGATTTACTTACATATATTTTAATGAATAAAAACAATTTAAGCAAGGTAAAAAAACATTGTGAAGAAATATTTAAAAACAATATAAGAGGAGGTATTTTCAACTTATTCTATATGTCTCCAAAAGAGATGAAAGAAGAGTTAAATATAGATTTTGAAGATATAGAAATTATAAATAATTTAAAACAGGTAATTAAAGCTATAAATAAATACAAACTAATACCAAGTAATGTAAAATATATCTTTGGAATCGAAGGACTAGATTATTTAAAAGATTTAGAAGATTTAGATGAAATATATAAATTAGGAGTAAGAAGTGTAAATATAGTATGGAACAATGATAACAAATTTGGAGGAGGAGCAAGAGGAGATGAAAAGCAAGGTTTAACTGAACTTGGTGAAAAACTTGTAAAAAAGTTAGTAGAATTAAATATTGCAATAGATTTATCCCATTCAAACGAAAAGACATTTTACGATATAATACATATTTGTAATAAATTAAAAGAAAAAAAGCCAATTGTTTTTGCCTCACATTCAAATTGTAAAGCAATTTGTGATGTAAATAGAAATTTAAGTGATGAACAAATACTAGAAATAAAAAAATTAAATGGAGTTATAGGCGTTGTAGAAATAAAAAAATTTTGTAAAATCTTAAGTGAAAATAGGAAAGATGAACAAGAAACAAAAAAATATAGATTAGCATATGCCCAGCATATAAATTATATAAGAGATTTATTAGGAGATGTAGAAAATATCTCAGTTTCAACAGATGATATGTCATATTATAAAATTGAACCTGATTATTTTCAAAATGCGAATATATTTAGGCAAAAAGAAGTAAAGAAAGGAATAAAAAAATTATTGTTAAATGAAGGATATTCTAAAAAAGAAATAAATAGCATATTATATAAAAATTTTGAAAATAAAATATTAAGAAATTTGTAATTTGTTTTTGTGATGTGAGAGGTGCGAAGTGTGAGGTGTGCTTTTTAAGGCCAGTCTACGTAAGGCTTACCCTAATTTCACATTTCCCACATCCCACTTCTCACTTCAGAAACAAAAGGGGTCTGTCCCTTTTCGTTTCCGAACCTAGACTTTTAATAAATTCTGTGATATAATACTCTGCGAATTAATAAAAATAATGTGAAGAGGTATTTTTATGGGCTTTTTTGATAAATTAAAAAATGGTCTTGGAAAAACAAGAGATTCACTAAATGATAGAATGAATAATGTTTTTAGTAATTTTAGAAAAGTAGACGAAGACCTGCTAGATGAATTGGAAGAAATACTTATAATGTCTGATATTGGTGTAGAAACTTCTGAAGAAATAATATCAAGATTAAGAAACAGAATAAAAAAAGAAAAAATACAAAATGAGGAAGATGTAAAAAGTGCATTAAGAGAAGAAATGCAAAAAATATTAGACGAAACAGAAAATGATTTAGATATATCTAAAAAGCCAACAGTTATACTAGTTGTTGGTGTAAATGGAGTTCGGAAAAACTACATCTATTGGAAAAATTGCAAATAGAATAAAAAACGAAGGAAAAAGTGTTATTATTGTAGCAGCAGATACATTTAGGGCGGCAGCAGTAGAACAAGTAGAAATATGGGCAAAAAGAAGTGGTTCAAAAATAGTAAAACGCGAGGAAGGAATAGACCCAGCATCTGTTGTTTTTGATGCAATACAAGAATTAAAAAAAGATAATGCAGACGTATTAATATGTGATACGGCAGGAAGACTTCATAATAAAAAATATTTGATGGACGAGCTAATAAAAATAAAAAAAGTAATAGATAAAGAACTACCAGAAGCTAACAAAGAAATTTTACTTGTATTAGATGCAACAACGGGTCAGAATGCAATTTCTCAAGTAAAAGCATTTAAAGAAACTGTAGATATAACAGGACTTGTGCTTACAAAACTAGATGGAACAGCAAAAGGTGGAGTTGTAATCGGAATAGTTAATGAAAACAAAATACCAGTAAAATTTATTGGTGTTGGTGAACAAATAGATGATATGGAAATATTTAATTCAAAAGACTTTGTAGAAGCAATAATATAAAATATTAGTTAAAATAATTAAGGAGAGAAAAAAATGAAAAAAAGAAAGACCAGAGTAATATTAGTTATAATATTTTTAATTTTATTAGCATTATACCTTGGTATAACATTAAGAGGAGAGTATTTGCAGACATTACAAATAGGAGAGCAGTTTACACAGTTTTTTGAACAAAATGTAAAGTATAAAGCAGTTGTAATGTTGTTAAATTTTATAGTGTTATATATTTTAACATACATAACAACAAGATTTATAAAAAGAGGTTTAAAAAAATTCTTTGATGAAGAAAAAAAAGAAATGCCTAAACTTCCAAACAAATCAATTAGTTTAATATTTAGTGCAATAGTTAGCATTATCGTATCTAACTTTATTACAGAAAAAGCGATGCTTGCAATAAATAGCACATGGTTTGGAATATCAGATCCAGTTTTTAATTTAGATATAGGGTATTATATATTCCAAAAACCATTTATAGAAACAATGATAATTTACTTTATAGCATTAATGGCGGTATATTCGATATATGTAGCAGTATATTATATAATAGTATTTAATGTATATTTTGAAAAAGGTATAGATCCAAAAACATTAAAGAAAAATACATTTATAAAACATATAATTACTAATATCATATTAATAGTTGTTGGACTATCTGCAATTACTTTTGTAAATGTGCAAGATGTTGTATGTGGTAAATTTTTAAATTTATCAAGTGGAGAAAGCCTTTATGGTGCTGGCTTTATTGAATCAACAATTAAAGTATGGGGATATAGAATATTTGCATTTGTAATTCTAATTTGTTCAATCATGGCAATAAATAGCTTTAAAAAAGAAAAATTCAAATCAGTAATGATTTGGCTTAGTTCAATTCCAATATATTTAGTTGTATTGTTTGTAGTTATGCTAGGTGTAGACTTAATATATGTTAATAAAAATGAACTAGATAAAGAAAAAACATACATAGAAGATAATATTGCATTTACAAAAAATGCTTACGATATAAATATAGATGAAATAGAAATACAAAATAGTGGAACAATATCTGATGCGGATGTTCAAGAAAATCAAGAAGTTATTAACAATATTAACTTATTAAATTCAAGTACAGTACTTGAAAACTTGACTCAGTACCAAACAAACTCAGGTTATTATTCATATAAAATAGCAAAACCAGGAATGTATAATGTAGATGGAAAAGAAGAATTAGTATATGTAAGCCCAAGAGAAATAATTAGTAATGATACTAGAACATATAATAATAAAACATACGAATATACACATGGATATGGAGCAATAATTACATCTGCAAGTAGTGTAGACGAAAATGGAAATGTACAATATGTGCAAAGCGAATTTTCAAGTGATAATAATAAAATAAATATAACAGAACCAAGAATTTATTTTGGATTAGAAACTAATGAACCAATTGTAACTAACGCAAAAAATAAGCAAGAATACGATTATCCTTTAACTAGTACAACAAGTGCTACAAACACATACAATGGAGAAGCCGGACTTAACCTTAACTTTATAGACAGATTTATTTTAGGAATAAAAGAAGGAAATTTAGGAATTGCATTTTCAGGTAATGTTACAAAAGACAGTAAAATTATAACAACAAGAAACATTATAGAACGTGCAAAAACAATTATGCCATACTTAAAATATGATTCAGAACCATATATGGTAATTACAGATGAAGGAAAAATGATGTGGGTACTAGATGCATATACAACATCAAACAATTATCCATATTCTCAAGAAACTATTATAGAATATGAAGGCATGAAAGAAAAAATAAACTATATTAGAAATTCTGTAAAAGTATTAATAGATCCATACAACGGAACAACTAAATTTTATATAACAGATAGAACAGACCCAATTATTGCAGCATACGAAAAAATGTATCCAGGATTATTTGAAAAAGAAGAAATTCCAGAAAATATTGCAGATCATATAGTATATTCTAAATATTTATACAAAATACAAGCTCAAATGTTAGAAAAATACCATAACATTCAGCCAGAAGTTTTATATAGAGAAGACGATGTTTGGGATGCTTGCAAAGAAAATACTACAAGAACTACTAGTGCTGCAACAGGTACAGAAATAGAGCCATACTATACAATGGTAAAAACAGTTGATAGCAATTCTGCAAAACTAGGACTAGTAATACCATATACAATTTCAGAAAAGCAAAACATAATATCATATTTAGTTGCAACAACAGATGAACAAAACAATAAAAAATTAACATTATATAAATTTAAAACAGAAAATGCTATACTTGGAACTATACAATTAGATACTCTTGTAGAGCAAGATGAACAAATTTCAAAAGAATTAAACACATTAAATACTACTGGGACAAAAATAGAAAAAAATATAATTGTGGTACCAATAAATAATACATTACTATATGTAGAGCCAATTTATCAAGTAATGCTAAATGACGAATCACAAGTTCCGTTACTAAAAAAAGTAGTTGTTGCTTCAGGAAATAAAGTAGCAATAGGAAATAACCTTGAAGAAGCAATAACAAATCTTCTATCACAGCAGGCCATAGATATAGAAATCGTTAGCGAAAATAAAGATGAGTTGATTGAACAAATTATAAACGCTAATAATAATTGGAAACAATCTAGTGCAAGTAATGACTGGGAGATGGCAGGTCAAGATATGCAAAAACTTCAACAATTAATAGGACAATTAGAAGATATAGTTAAGCAAGAGCAAGAAAGTGTAACAGGAAATACTAATCAAACAGACCAAACAAATAGCAATACAACAAATTCAGTTGAATAAAATAAAAAAAACACCTAAAAATATATTTAGGTGTTTTTTATGTTTTTTAGGAAAATAAATAAAAAAATAGATAAAATTAATAAAACTTTAGAAAAGTCAAACATAATTGAATTATCCTATATAATAGGCAGCAAAAAAGAGATTTTAAAAAGAAACCTAATTGCAGGAATATCAAGAGGTGTTGGAATTGGAATAGGAATAACAATAATAACAGCACTAATAATATATTTACTTAGAAAATTAATAATGTTAAATATTCCTGTAATAGGCGACTATATAGCAGATATAGTCGAAATCGTAGAAAGAAGCAGGTAAGCAAGAAATATAAAATTATTTTTTTATATATGTAAACTATAAATTATATAATTAAAAAATTTGCAGAAAAATATTGTAAAAACAAAAGATATAACTATAATTGACGTAAGTATTGTACGCATAAAAATTAAATTTTAAAAGCAAAAAAAATGTAGGGACGGACGACCCTGTCCGCCCGCAAAAAATACTAATGAAAGAGGAAAAAACAAATGCAAAAAAGAAAAACAAACAAAAATCTCACAGCTCACCTCGCACCTCACACATCAAACAGTAACAATTGCAAAAAAATTGTAGGGGCGTTGTCGGTAAGGAATACCAAAGAGGATAACCAAACTGCGCCCATAGCCCACAAAGGCATTACCTTAATAGCATTAATAATCACGATGATGTTACATTATGATAAAGTTAAAAAATGTAGTAATAGCAATAGTTTCCTCCTTTCAAGTATATAATTAAGTAAAAAA
>CALXVD010000023.1 GCA_944391865.1 uncultured Clostridia bacterium | reverse complement strand
TAAATATTGCTCATACTATCAAATGTT
This sequence comes from uncultured Clostridia bacterium, assembly GCA_944391865.1. Classification (GTDB taxonomy): domain Bacteria; phylum Bacillota; class Clostridia; order TANB77; family CAG-508; genus CAG-452. Next base: position 22,005 of record CALXVD010000023.1, on the reverse strand, counting down.
TCCTTTAAGTTATTTCTTGCAGAAATCCAGCCCATTCCATCAGTAAACCAAACAAAATCGAAGCCCATAACTTTTTCTGATTCTTCTGCTATCATTTTGTAACTCCTAGCTGTTTCATTTAATTTTGATCCACCTGAAGCATAAAAATTTGTTTCTATACCATATATGCAATTATCAGTTTTAACCACAAAATCAAATCTTTTAGTTGCTTGATTTTTATTGCTAATAAATGACATATCTAATTTCCATTTTTCTTCTATTTCTTGTAAATACATTTCTTTAAAATATGTTTCATTTTTCTTAAATCCGGCTTTTTGAATAAATCTTTCTACTACGTCTTCCATTAAATGTCCACCACGATTTTTTCTAGCATTTGAATTTAGACCAGATTCAACTCCTAAAACATAATCATATAAATTGTTTACTATATGATTTTGAATCAAATCAAATAATCCTGTTTCTCTCATAAATATTTTATATTGTTCTACACTATAATTTATTTTTTTAAAATTATAATCAAACTTGTTTCCGTCATGGTCTAAGACTAATATTTCATACTGTCTAACAGCTAATAATGTAGGTATGCATTTTATTATTTCAGGATATTTAATAATTAATTCTTCAAAATCTTTTTCAATATTTTGGCTTCCTATTAATGAATTCATTATATTTAGTTCTATTTTATATTTTTCAGCTTTTTTATAAATTGTTTCAAAATCTATGTAATACTTATAATCTGCTATACTATCTGTGAAAGTAAGTAACCATTCTGCAAAATCTCTTTTCATACTTATTTTTCCTCCAATTCTTCATATCTTCTTATTGATAAATCTAGATATTCTTTTTTATTATCTATTCCTATGTACTTTCTATTTAATTTTACTGCTGAAATACCTGTTGTACTACTTCCACAAAATGGATCTAAAATTAAATCATTTTCTTTCGTTGAAGCTAAAATAATTTTATCTAATATTTCTAAAGGTTTTTGTGTCGGATGTTTTCCTTGCTTTTTTTCAGATGGTTTTGTAAGAGAAGTTGTCCAAACATCTTTCATCTGTTTATTACCATTCATTTGTTTCATTACCTCATAATTAAATGTATACTTTACATTCTTCAAATCTTTCCTTGCCCATAAAATCGTTTCTGTTGAGTGTGTAAATGTTTTGCAAGCTAGATTAGGTGGAGGGTTGGTCTTTTGCCAAGTTATATTATTTAAAATTTTAAATTCTTCTTCTTCAAGTGCCATTCCAATTGAATAAATATTATGCAATGTTCCACTAATCCATATCGTTCCAGTATCTTTTAATATTCTATAGCACTCTCTAATCCATTTTTTATTAAATATATGTTTATCTTCTTGTGTTAAAGTTCTATCCCAATCTCCTTTATTAACACTAACCATTTTACCACTACTACAAGTTATACCATCATTTGACAAAAAGTATGGAGGATCTGCAAATATCATATCAAATCTTTTATTTGTAAATTTCTTTAGTTCTTTAAATGTATCTCCATTTATTAAGCTAAAGCTTCCTGTTTCATTTGTATAATAAAGTTTGTTTGAGAATTCCATTCTAATTGCTCCTTATAGTTTGTTATTAATAATTCTGAAATTTCTCCACGTCCTTTTGAATTTGAATTTATCATTCTTTTAGCAGAGACTTCATTTATGTTAAATCCCTTATAAATATTTTCAAAAAAGTCATCATTTTCATCAGTATTCTTAGGATTAGAATTACTTAACATTAGCTTTGCATTTTTAACATTTAGTTTATTGTAATACTTCGCCAATTCTTTTTGGTTTTCATCATTAAAATCTTCTTTTGTATAAGATGTAAATCCAGATGTTACCGAAAGTGGTCTATATGGAGGATCAAAATAAACAAATGTGTTCTCATCTATTAAACTTTCGCTTTCTTTATAATCTCCACACTTAAATATTGTATTTTCAAATAATATTGATAAATTTCTTAAATTTCTTGAATCACATATAGTTGGATTCTTATATTTACCAAAAGGGACATTGAATTTTCCTGACTTATTTACTCTATATAGTCCATTAAAACATGTCTTATTCAAAAATATAAATTCGGAAGCACGTTCCACATCTAATTCATCATTTAGAAAGTAAGAGTTATATTTTGTTCTTATATCATAAAAATATTTTTGTCTCTCATCTATCCTTAATGGCAAAAATTCTTTTTCTTTTTTGTCTAGCTTTTGAATTAAATCTTCAACTTTATATTTAATTACATTGTAGCAATTTATTAAATCTTTATTTATATCAAAAGCATAAGCTTGTTTTACATAATATTTTTGTAAAATGTCTATTAAAACAGCTCCACCTCCAACAAAAGGCTCTATATATTTTTCTATTTTTCCATTTCTTAATTCAAATGGGAAATATTTAGTTATTTGTGGAATTAAGCTAGTTTTTCCTCCTGCCCATTTTACAAATGGCTTTACAATTTCCATCTCTACCTCCAGAAATTCTTTTAAAACATATCATATTTTTGTATACTAAAAAAATATATGACCTATGTTTTTAATTCTTTATTTGACATTATTCAAAAGTTTATTAATGAGTTGAATTATCTATACTATTGATTAAAAATATTTAACTAAATAATATTTGTTAAGTTTAGGATTTTCTTTGCTTTTTCTAATAAATTCAACTTTAAATCCACATTTCTTGTAAAACTCAAGTGCTTGAAATCCATAAGTAGTTAAATTTATATTTTCATATCCTTTATTTTTATAGTAGTTCTCAACTGTTTCCATTAATTTGCTTCCAATATGTTTATTTCGATATTGTTCTAATACAATTAAATCACTTATATGAACTTCTTTATAATATGAATTTCCTGTTATTATTCCAATAATTTTAGATTTTTCTTCAGCAACAAAAGCAAATGATTTATAATTGCAAACAATTCCATTTTTTGTGGCAAATTTATTAAATTCTTCGTCTATTATTTCATAAATTCCTTCATCTAAATTTTCTTTATATTCTACTTCTATCATACTTTACTCCAGACTATAAAATCATCAAAATTATTTTAACATTTTTTTTAAAATTTATAAATAGCTTTTTATAAATTATACAACAAAAATTTTTCTACTCAGGGTTTGGGATTTCATCCCATTGAATAGAATCCGTGTGAACGGATTCATTGCTTGCTAGGACAGTAAATTCATTTTTATATAGAACTTAAGTCCCTAATAAAATAAAAGATAATTTACTTTAAAATGATTTTTTGTGCTAAATAGTATTTCTTTAATTCTTAATTAAGAAAATATTTTGTTCCTATACCTATTCCTTATAAATTATTTTATTAAACTATAAAAGTACAAATTTATTCCATATCAAATGTCTTTGGAATCATTTTTTATTTAAAATATATTCTTTTTATATTTTTAGAGCTATTAAATACAGAAGCATTTATAAGAAAGGCGTGCGTTACCGAAAGCAAAGCTTTCGACGCACAAATGTGCATTTTGCTTCGCAAATATGCACTGTTTAAGGAAACCTAACCTTGAAATATAGGAATTTCCTATATTATAAAAAAGTACAAAAAAATAAAAAAGTTTAAAATACTTGTCCCAGTTTTTAAGATTAAAAGTGCTGTTAATTTATAGAAAAGTAAAAAAATTTTCAAAATTATCGTAACCTTTTGGATATTTAAGTGCTGTTATACATAGAAGGAAATTTCAAAATAGTCCTTGACAAATTAAAAAATGTTATGTTAAATATTGACTCATAAGGGTGCATAAATCACACAATATTTAACTTAAACATTTATGAAAAGTACTTACAAAAGGAACAAGTTAAAGGAGGTGTGATTATGGAAAAACTTGATAATATAGTTATGTATTCACCAGAAGATGTTAGAAAACTTCTTCATTTAGGTAATGCAAAATGTTTAGAGTTGTTTAATTCCAAAGATTTTCCTAGCATAAGAATTGGTAGAGCCTTTTGGGTAAAAGCTGATTGTTTAGAAAAATTTTTAAGTGAAAAACATACTCTGGATAACCAGAACGAAGAAATGTTTTAATTAAACAAAGAATTTTAATAACTAACTATTTACAAGAACGCCCTTACATAACACGATAAAATAAAATTTTATTATGTACAATGAGTTATTGCAAGGGAGTTCCTTCTAAGGTAAGGAGGATACATACAATGCAACACTCAAAAGGAATTACAGTTGGAACTTATACCGTCAAAACAAAGAAGAAAGTTAATTCTTTACCTATCTGTCCAACTTGTAAGAAATGCAAAGATAGGTCTGTTTGTAGCAATAGAAAAAAACTTACCAAATGTTCTATATGTAAAAATTGTAGTGATAAAGACAACTGTGATATTTATTATATTTCATCTTGCTGTAAAGCCATTTTGAATTTAGGAAGAAGTCCACAAACTGGAAAAGAAATCAAGAAAACATTTACTGGTCAAACTGAAGATGAGGCTTTATATAAACTTTATCAATTTAAAGATGATATAAAAAGAAATGGGCTCCCACAAAATATTATTCAAAAAACAACTGTTACAATTTATAATATAGGAATGCAAATGGAAGATATTAAAAAATCTAAAGGCAAGATTGGAACAAATGCATATAGAACAAATATGAGTACTTTAAAAAGATTAAAAGCATATCAGTTTTCTAATATTCCTATTGAAAAAGTAAAAAAAGAACAAATTGAAGAATTCTTAGAAGATGAAAGAAATAAGTCAAATTCTATAATCAAAAAAGATTATGGAATGCTTGCGAGAATTTATGATTACGCCGAAGAAAATAATTATATTACTAAAAACTTTTTTAGAGGATTTTATAAAATTGAAAAAACTCAAAGCAAGATTGCTACAAAACAAGTTAATCCAATGACATTTGATGAAGAAAGAAGTTTTAAAAAATACTTATCACAAGATACTCATCCTTTTAAGAATCTAGTCTTAATTGAATTGTACACTGGAATGAGATTAGGAGAAGTCTTGGCTTTAAATATATCTGATGTTGATATTAACAGCAACACCATTCGTGTTAGTAAAATATTAACACATGATGAAAATTATAAGCCATACATCCATGAATCTAGCTTATCTCAAACAAAAGACGGTGCTAGACTTGTACAGATTAATGATGTTTTTAAAAATAATGTTATTGAAGCAATTAAATTTGCACAAAGTAATGAAAATAATAAAGAACAATTATTATTCTGCCAAGAAAATGGCTCACTTATTTTAGAAAGTAGTGTAAATAGTTATTTAAAAAGAGTTGCAAAAGAAATTAGTCTAACTTATTGGAAACAGTTTAGTTCTCATAGATTAAGGCATACTTTTGCTACAAGATGTATTGAAGCAGGCATTTCTCTTCCTGTACTTCAAACATTAATGGGACATCATGATATTCAAACAACCATTAATGAATATGGTAAAGTATTCAATTTTTATCAAAGAAAAGAGAAAGAAAAATATATAAAATATGTAACAGATGGAATAAGTGAGATGTAAGCTATAAGGAAGTTATTTGAAAATTAAATAGATAAAAAATTTCAAGGTCATATTTCAAAAATAGATTTTGATAAAACAAACTCAGTAATTGCAATGGATATATACTTATTTCGAGGTAGTCACCTCGACCACCTTTTTAAAGGTTAAAACACAGTAATAGCAAGTCATTCACGACTTGCTATTTTCTATACTTATTAAAATGAATAGGGTGAACCAAAAGTCCGTCCTCATATTCAAAAGAGTATTTTTGTACATTTTTTGAAAAATACTATACTTTTTTAATTTTTATTGTAGATATTGTTTTAATTTGGTCTCAAAAGGACCAAACCCGTGTAGACGCTGAGCATCACAAAAGCCATTCAATAACGAATGGCTTTTATTAATTATTTTAGAATTTCCCAATATCCTTTTCTATCAGAACCTACTCTGGTAATAACCTGTTTTTCTTTTAAATTACTTATATGTTTAGCTATACTTCTTCTTGAAATACCTATTATTTCACTTAATTGGACTTGAGTAATATATGGATTTTTTATTATTTCATCTAAAACTTTTTGTTCACTATGTGTGAACTTTTCTGTGAATTCTTCTGTGAACTTTTCTGTGAATTCATGATTTACATTTAGTTCACTATCTTTAATTTTTTCTTTTCTAAATATAACTTTAAAATCCCCTCTTAATGATTGAAATTCTGGTGCAGGTAGTCCCATCTTTTTCATTTCCTCTCTCATAGTTGCAATTCCGGTATGTCTATTTTCAATAATATCTCCTTTTTCTTCTAGCAATCTAACAATATTCTTGTTTCTTGCCTCTAGCATCATATCTGTACCCAAGTTTTCTAGTCTATTATTACCATACAAATCTCCAGGATTTATTATCTCAATTCTGTCATCATATATTTGTACATAAATATATGCACTTTCTCTACTGATACTATAATCTCTGTGTATTAATGCATTTGCTACAGCTTCTCTTAATGCTTTCATTGGATACTCTGGTATATTTTCTCTTTTCCCATTATTATCTATAACAACTTTAGTTCCTATATTTCTTCTTATAAAAGTTAAAGTTTGATCTAGCATTTCATCTAATGTACCTTCAACTCTTTTATTATCATCAAATCTCTGTCCCATTTCTCCAACATCACCTAGTTTAGTTCCTGGAACAACAACACATGCAACAAATAATTGTGGCAAATATGCTTGTGGATATTCCCCAAACATCATTATTCCGGATAAAGTTGGATAAACTGTTCCTGTACTATTTTCTATAATACCACTTAATTTTAATATTTTCTCATTAGAAAATTTTGCAAAATTTGGCTTGTCTTTTTTAGATTTCTCTAAATATAAATTGATTTTTACCTTATCTAAATCTTCAATAGTAGCTCTTTTAATAGGTCTCAAATCTTCTTGAATACCATCTTTGTAACTTTGTAAACTATATATTTCGTAATCTGTCATAGGCTCATCTGAATCTCCTATTCTTATATATGAACCTTTATGCATTCCGGCATTTTTATAATAACATGGCTTTTTGTTTTGTGGAATTTCATTAATTCTTACAGCTAATAGTTTTTTACTTTTATATGTAATTGGTAAAAATTCTGGTCTTACTTTAGGTTCCATAGAATTTGTACATAATGCCGTAATCTGTTTTTGTAAATCATTAATATCATATACATTTTGTTCTATAAAATTATTATGCTCATTTATTCCAAATATTATAATTCCACCATATTTATTTGCAAATCCAGAAATTGTATCATAACATTTTTTGGGAAAATTAACTTCTGCTGTCTTTGCTTCAATTTTGTCTGTTTCCGTTTGATACTTTTGCATATATTTTATTGCATCAATCACTTCTTTTTCTGTCATGTATTGTTCCTCCTATTTTTTAAATTTATTTTTTCTAACGCCTTCTATCTCATTTTCAAAATCTTTTAATGCTATTAATGTAAAATCTATAAGCATTAAAAAATAGGTTTTATCATATAATTTTATTACTTCTTTTTTACTAATACTTTTCATAAAACTATTTGTATCAATATCTGTAATATTATTATGCCTTATATCAAAATTATTTAAAGCAAAACTAATATTGTTTTCTAAATCAGAATTACTATCCTTTATCTACACCCTTCATCACTTTGTGTTGTTCCATTTTTTTGTTTCCACTCTTCATTTAATTCTTCTTGCTCAATAATTCTCCACTCTTTAACATTAAAAGCTCCTCTAGGAAGTAATCTTATATCCCCTATAACCGGCAAGCTTACAAATGATAAATTCATATATGGATCTATTCCTTCATTTACTTTTGCTTGATTTTTTAATTCCTGCATTTTTTTAATAACTTCATTTGGATTTTCATCGGTCATAAGATTTGCTATTGGTAAAGCAAGGCTTGCTTTTGTATTTCCGTTTTCTACATATATCTTTCCACCTTGCATCTTAGCTATTTCGTTAGCTGCTTTTACTATATCTTCATCATTTGTTCCTGCAAGTATCATATAATGCGAATCATGTGCAACTGTAGTTCCTACCGCTCCTTTTTTTAGCCCCATTCCTTTTAAATATGATATTCCTGTATGCATAGTTCCTTTATGAGACTCTATAACAACTGCCTTAATAATATCATTTGCCAAATCATAATTATCTGCAATTCCTTCATCAGTTGTTATTATTTCTCCTGGAATTAAGCCTATCACTTTTTTTGGCACTCCTTGACAACTTATATCATCTAATGTAACTGTTCTCATGTTTATTGAATTTCTTACTTTTGATTCTAATTTTTCATCTACTTTATTTTTTGGCCAATTTGATAATTTTTCTTTTGTAATTTCTTCTCCATTTTTATAAACACTATTTATTCTAACTACATTTACGTCATCTAAAATAGCCAAATCTGCATTACAGCCCTCTTCGATTTTTCCTAAATTTTCTAATCCAAAATATCTAGCTGCATTATATGTTGCTGTAACATATGCATCTTCTGGTTTTACTCCTAATTCAATTAATTTTCTTATTATAGAATCAATATGTCCCTCACATTTTAATTCTTCAGGATGTTTATCATCTGTAGCAAACATTACATTTTCTCTATATTCTGGGTCATTAATTAGTGGCACTAAAGCCTCTAAATTTTTTGCTGCAGTTCCTTGTCTTATCATAATATAAAAGTCTTGCCCTAAATTACGTGCTACATTTATTTTCTCTTCTGCTTCTTCAATTGTACTACATTCATGATCTGATTCTATTCCTGCTTTTATATATTTTATTAAATCTTCTCCTGTTAATCCTGGTGCATGTCCATCTACTCTTTTTCCTAACTTTTTTGCTTCATCAATCTTTAAAAGGACATCTTTATCTCCTGCCAAAACTCCTGGATAATTCATCATTTCAGCTAATCCTAAGATCCTTTCTTCGTCTAGTTCGAAGCATTTTGCGGTGTCAGCACTATTTAATTCTGCTGCTGACTCGTCAAATTCTGTAGAGGGTACACAAGATGGAACCATAAAATATACTGATATAGGTAATTTGCTAGTTTTTTGTAACATATATTTTACCCCATCTACTCCACACACATTTGCTATTTCATGTGGATCTGTTACAACAGTTGTTGTTCCATGAATACTTGCTATTTTTGCAAAATCTTCTGGAGAAATTACTGAACTTTCTAGATGAATATGCCCATCTATAAATCCTGGTACTATGCTCTTTCCCTTTATATTCTTTTCCTCTCTGGCTACAAAATCACCGTTAATTCCAACAATTTTTCCATCTTTTATTGCGATATTCCCATCTATAAACTTTCTTGAGTCAACATCTAAATATTTACCATTTTTTAAAACTAAATCTACTTCTATTTTTAACACCTTCTTATTTTATATTATCTTTATTCATTTAGATCTTTCATCTTTTTCTTTTGTTAGTTGTTTAATGTTTCCTACTTGCTCATTCATTATACCTGATCTAGTTGTTTTTTCTGTCGCCTCTATTGCACTATCCAAAACTTTTGTTCCTTCTAATTGCTTTGATTTTTCTTTTTCTAGTTCTTCTAATATATTTAAGTAATTTTCTTTTTCTCCTAATTGATAATAGATATCTGCCGTAGCCAATCTTTTATTTCTTACTCCTCTTTTTTATTTGAACAAGTAGACAGACTTTTGCTCTCTCTTGTTTAATCTGCATAGAGTCTTGTTACTTGGTACTCGTAATGATCTCCTCCTTCTACTATTCCTACCGAAATTCCTTTTCCATTATTAGCTTTTAATTTATCAGGCATTTGTCTTTCTGCCTCTTCAATAAGATAACTAACTTCCTCGTCTGTTAGTTCACTATTATTTGCTTTTATTAAATTTCTCAAATATTCCATTGCCATTTCTCTATTCTGGCTCTCTTTTGGAACATACATGGCAATCACTTCTACTATGTCTTTTTCTTTATCTCCAGTAAATTCTACTGGAATAATGTAACATGAAATATCATCAAACATACCATACCAGTATTTTCCGTCTTCTATTACAAGATACTCATCACTAGCAGGATATTCCATACCACTATCCATTATTTCTGTATTGAATTTAGAAACAACAAGATTCACATTTTCTTTCTCCACTGTTCCGTATTTATTTATAGTTTCCTGAAGCTCTTTTTCTTGCTTTTGTATATCCTTATCTAAAAAGTATTTAACTACAAAATATCCTCCGATTAATACTGCAATGATTATAATACATATAATTATTATAATTTTATCTTTTTTCATAAAACTCCCCCTTTTATATGATTTTCCGCTATATTTACGTACATCATAGCATAGAGGAAGTTGTTTTACAATAATTATTTTGAACAAAAAGTCCGTCCCCTTGTTCCCCTTGTTTATCCCTCATATCCTTTTGCTCTTAGTGACATTTCTACTTCGTTTATTCTTTGTAATACAGATACAAAAAATGGTTTAAAGATTAGATTTGCATTTTTTATTAAATTAATATTTGTCATATTCATTCCCTTTGCTTTTAATGAATTATTTATTTGCAAAAGCTCGTCTTTTAAAATCGGCATAAATGATAATGCAATTGTAATAATAATTCCTATTTCTTTAGGATTTACTTTAAATATTTTTAGCGGAAATAAAAGTTTTTCTATTACTTCTCCAAATTCTGTATATGATATTGTTTTAGAAAATACATAACTTATATTACATACCAATATTAATCTTACTCCTATTAAAATAGCAAATTTTAAATCTACAAATATTATATTTATAACAACAGTAAATAATATAAATGGCATTAATTTTATTAAACTTTTTATTGCTTTATTTATATTTATTTTTGATATTAGAATTAAACTAATGTTTATAAATAAAATTAAAGTTAATAAAATATAATTTTTTATAAAAAATATGGAAATAGTATAAATTAAAAATAGAATAAATTTAACTATGTTTTTCAAGTGTTCCTTCACCTCTAATCTCCTAGCAAGAAACTCCGTCCGTTCCTATAATATTTATTATTTTCCTTATTATTTCGTCCTTGTCCCAATTTTCTATTTGCATATCTATCCCATTATTTTTTAATTCATAAATTAATTCTACGAAATCTGAAATTTTTATACCATGTTCTCTTAGAAAATCTACTTCTTCTAGTAAATTTTCTTTTGCAAATTGTTTTATTATTTCTCCCTCTTCTATAACAATAATTTTATCAGACATTAATATTTCACTCATAACATTTGTTATATAAATTATAGTATATCCTTGTTTTTTTAAGTCTTTCACCATATTGCATACATCTTCTTTTCCTTTAGAATCAAGCATTGCAGTAGGCTCGTCCAAGACTATATATTTTGGATTTGTTGCAATTACACCGCTAATTGTAACACGTTGTTTTTGCCCCAATGATAGATTATATGCTTCTTTATTTAAAAATTCTTTCATGTTTAATTTGTCTAGCGAAGCTTCTATTTTTTCTTTTACATCTGTTATTCCTAAATTTTTCATTGTAAATGCAATATCGTCATAAACATTGTTGAATAATATCTGATTTTCAGGATTTTGAAATACTACTCCTACTTTTTTTCTTATATTTAAAAACTCTTTTTTATTTGCTGTAGATATATTATCAATTGTAACTTGTCCCTTTGTTGGCTTTTCTAAACCAGATATTATTTTTCCAAGAGTAGATTTACCGAGAACCGTTTTTACCAATTATAGAAATAAAATCGCCCTCTTTAATCTCTAAATTAATATTTTTTAAAATATCTTTTCCATTTTTATATTTAAAATTTACATCTTTTAATACTATCATTAACTAAACTCATCCTCTCGTACGATTCGGAAAAGAATTGATATTTGGCTAGGCGGAAGTTGTTTGAAAGGCAAGGGCGCATACGTGGTGTATGTAACCGCGTTTTAAACAACTTCCAACAACGCCAAATGCAATTATCTTTCGAATCATAATACCTCACATACCGTTTTATACACATAAAAGCTGCCTATTATAAGTATAGTTCTATCGCTATATGCTTTTTTTGCAATATCTATTGCATCTGTTAATTCTTCTTTATACATATTAACATCATTTAAATATTTTTTTGCTTCATTAAATAATTTGTTTTTTGATACATATTTTTTCTTATCATTGCCACTTGTAAAGAAGAAAATTGCATTTTTATCTTTACATATATTTTTTATTATTGTTTTATAATCTTTTGTTTTTAAAAGAGAAACAATGTATACCTTTTTATTTTCAGGATAATATTGTTTTATATTTTCCTCTAAATTCTTTATAGCATTTTCATTATGCCCTCCATCAAAAATTATTAATGGATTTGTGCTTAATGTTTCTAATCTTGCTTTATGTACTACTGTTTTTAGTCCATTAAATATTGCATCTTCTGGAATTTTGTATCCTTTTTCTTTTAATATATCTACGCATTCTAAAACCTCTACTGCATTATAAATTTGAGCCTTTCCTTTTAAGTTTATTTCTATGTTTTTATAACTTTTATAATCAAATTTTTGAAAATCTTTATTAAATTCATAATCTTCTAAATCTTCTTTTTCTATAATATGTAATTTACTCTTTTTGTCTTTACACTCCTCTTTAATAACATCCATAATTTCATCTTGTCTTACAATTATTGTTTCGGAATTTTCCTTAATAATTCCAGCTTTATGTTTTGCAATACCCTTTATATCCTTTCCTAATATATCTACATGGTCATATCCTATATTTCCAATTATAGCAATCTTACTATCCACAATATTTGTACAATCCGTTAATCCTCCGAAGTCCTACTTCTAAAATTACCAAATCGCATTTTTGTTTTGCAAAATATATTATTGCAAGTGAAGTAATTGCCTCAAACCATTTTACTGGAACTTTATGAGTTTTATTGTATTCATTTATTACTTCTGATAGTGGTACTAAAATTTCTTCTACTTCTTCATCTGAAATTTCTTTATTATTTACACATATTCCATCATTAAATTTTATTAAATGTGGAGATATAAATTTTCCGCACTTTATATTCTGTATCTTTTAAGATATTGCTAAGCATTTCACAAACGCTTCCTTTACCGTTTGTTCCTGCTACATGTATAAATTTTAATTTTTTGTGAGGTGAATCAAATTTTTCCATTATATATTTCATAGCATCTAAATTTGGATCCTTAGTAAATTTATCAAATGTATCTAAATATTCATCTATACCTATTTTTTCTTCTTTGTATAAATATTTATTTACAAATGGTCTTAAAGCCTTTTCTAAGAAAAATATAACTATTACTTGTATTGGAAGCAATATTAATTGTGTTACAAATCTTGATGCAACAACTGCAAAATATGCTTTACCATATAGCACATTTAAAAATACAGATTCTAAAAATATTTTTATACCTATTAGTACAATAATACTACTTATTATTAATCTTAGTATAAATTTAAAATCTTTTATTTCTTTTCCTGGTTTTTTGTATAAAAATATTCCATAAACAAATCCCATTAATGCTGCGCTAATTGTAAATCCTGGAAAATATGCACCAAACGGAAAAAGTATTGCTCCTATTAAATCTCCGAAGTCCTGCAATTACTGCTGCATATTTAGGTCCGCAAATATATTGCTGCAAGCATAATTGGGATAAAGCTAAAGCTGATTACTAAAAGTGGTGTTTTAACAGATAAAAATCTTGATAGAATAAGCAAAATGCTTAAAAGCATTGCTGATAAAATAATTTTTTTACTTTTTGTTAGACTTAATTTTGTCATAATAAAAAGCCCCCTTCTTCTAATTTGGAGCTTCCACGTTAAATAAAGATTAGTTCTTTGTTTAATAGCGGAATGCGAAAATAAGTCAGCAAAGCTTTTGTTGCTTTTTCGTTTACTAACAACTTCCCGTTTAGTAACACTTAACTACTTATTTCCTACTCTATTTTGTCTAATTTTATCAAAAAATGCTATGTATTTCAATAGATTTCATAAATAAAATATTTGTATTTATATATTTTTAGTGGTATAATTCTTTTACCACAAAATTAGAAAGGAGAATACCAATGAAATCTAGATTTAGTTTTCATTACACTCTTGATGGCATCTCTGGGAAAGCAGAAATTACTCTTTTAGGTAATGGTAAAATTGATTATCACTCTTCAACAAATCTTACTGATAATCAATGGCAGCGGTTATTTAACCACTTCTTCTATCATCACAGTCTAAATGGAGAAATTCCTGATTATCATGAACCGCCCAAGTAATGCAAACAAAGCTGGGAAGTTAAATCTTCCCAGCTCTTGTATTTTAATTGTCATTTATAAGTTTTATTAATCTACTTGTTCCTAATCTATCTGCGCCTAAGTTTACAAATACTTGTGCATCTTCAAAAGATTTTATTCCTCCACTTAAATTATATTAAATTTTTATTTCTTAATCTTAAAGTGTTTGCAATAACAGTTAAACTACTTAGCACCATTGCAAGGCTTGCTATCATTGGATTAATAGATATTCCAAATGGTTTTAATAGTCCCATTGCTATTGGAATCATTAATACATTATAGAAAAATGCCCAAAATAAATTCTGTTTTATAATTCTTATTGCTTTTTTACTAATGTTTATTAATTTTAATATGCTACTTAAGTTGTTGCTTGTAAGTATAACGTCTGAAGAATCCATTGCTATATCTGTGCCACTTTTTACACTTAATCCTATGTCTGCTGTTGCTAAAGCTGGACTATCATTTATTCCATCTCCGCACATCATAACATTTTTATTTTCGTTCTTTAAATCTTTTATGACCTTAGTTTTTTCTGATGGTAATACATTAGATATAACCTTTGTTATACCTATATCTTTTGCAACTTTTTCTGCTGTTTCTTTATTATCTCCTGTTAGCATAATTGTATCAATTTTTCTTTTATTTAATTCTTGTATTACTTCTTTTGAATTGTCTCTTATTATATCATTTACTCCTATTAAGGCTATAATTTCATTGTCTTTTGCTACATATACTATGCTATTACCTTGTTTTGCTAAATTTTTTTCATCTTTTTCATATTTATTTTCAATATTAAAGTTCTTTAATATTTTTGAACTTCCTACAATTATTTTTTTATCATTTACTATACCTACAATCCCATATCCACTAATATTTTCAAATTCTTTTACTTCTACTGCTTTTATTTTATTTTCTTCTAAATAATCTGTAAATGCTTTTCCAATTGGATGAGTTGACTTGCTTTCAACACTTCCTACTATTTGTAACAATTCATCATTTTTCATATTGCTATAATTTTTAATTTGAGAGATTTTTAATGTACCATATGTTAATGTACCCGTTTTGTCAAATACTATTGTGTCAATTTTTTGAGCGTTTTCTAGTACTTCACTCTTCTTTACTAATATCCCATTACTAGCACACAAGCCTTCTGACACTACAATTGCAAGAGGAGTTGCTAATCCCAAACTACAAGGGCAAGCTACAACTAATATTGTTACAAATACTGTTATACTACTTGCAAAATTATATCCAAAAATTAAATATCCAAATAAACTTAAAATCGCAATCGCTATAACTATTGGTACAAAATAGCTAGAAACCTTATCTGCTACTTTTGCAATTGGTGCTTTTGTATTACTTGCTTCTACTACCAATTTTACTATTTCTGATATTGTTGATTCTCTTCCGATTTTTTCTGCTCTGTACTCTATATATCCATCATAATTCATACTTCCTGCAATTACTTTATCTCCTACTGTTTTATTTGCAGGTTTACTTTCTCCTGTTATAAATGATTCATTTAAATGTGCTTTCCCTTCAATAATTTCTCCATCAACAGAAATTCTTTCTCCTGGTCTACTAATTACAATATCACCTTTTTTTACTTCATCAATTGTTACAACTTTTTCTTTGCCATTGATCTTTATAGTTGCCTGCTCTGGAGTTATTTTTACAAGTTTTTGAATAGCCTCTTTAGTCTTATCTTTACTTATGCCATCTAAGTATCTTCCTAGTTTTACAAAGTATATAACCATTGCAACTGATTCAAAATATAAATTATGAAGGCTAGATGTATCTCCATTTATAATTAATATCATGCTATATATACTATATAAAAAGCTACTTAATACTCCTATACCAACTAATGTATCCATATTTGGAGTTCTATGTATTAAATTTTTATACCCATTTTTTAAAATATCAAAACCGTAAAAAATAAATAGAATTGCAAAAATAAATAAACAAATTGTATATCCAATAGGATTTTTGCTCATATCTATAAAGCTAAATGTTGGTAAATTAATCATATGTCCCATTGCTATATACATGAATATTACTGCAAGTACTGTAAATATAATAAATTTAACTTTTTCCTTTTTATTTTTTCCTTCTATTTTTATTTCTTTAAATTCACCAAGACTTTTAAATCCTGCTTTTTTTACAAACTCATTTAGTTTTTCAATATTTAAAATTTTTTCATCATATTCTATGCTTGCATTTGCCATAACCAAATTAACTGACGCTTGTTTAATTCCCTCTTGCTTATTTAAATATTTTTCAAGTCCATTTGAGCAAGCACTACAAGTCATTCCTTCTATTGATAAAACAATTTTTTTCATATTAATCTTCCTTTACTACTTCAAATCCAATATCATCAATAGTATCTTCTAATATTTTTTTCTCAACTTTTTCATCTGCTGTAACTTTTACTATTCCTGTCTCAAAGCTTGCTTCAACATTTTCTACCCCTTCTATTTCACTCAAAGCATTTTTTACTCTATTTTCACATCCTCCACAAACCATTCCTTTTACTTTTATTATTGATTCTTTCATTTTAAAACCTCCCTATAAATTTATTTTATATTTTTTATTCTTAAAGCTCTTAAAGCATTTAAAATTGCAATTATAGAAACTCCAACATCTGCAAATACAGCTTCCCACATTGTAGATAATCCAAATGCTGCTAATATTAACACCAAAATTTTAACCGAGATTGCAAATACAATATTTTGTCTAACAATTCTCATAGTCTTTTTAGATAATTTTATTGACTTCAATATTTTTGAAGGTTCATCTGTCATAATTACTATATCTGCAGCTTCAATCGCACTATCTGTGCCAAGTCCTCCCATTGCAATACCTATATCTGCTAATGTTAGAACTGGTGCATCATTAATACCATCTCCAATAAATGCTAATTTCCCTTTTTGTGATTTTGTTTTTAATAATTCTTCTACTCTTTGTACTTTATCTGCTGGTAATAACTCAGCATACACTTTATCTATTCCAAGTTCTTTTGCAACACTTTCTCCAACTTCTTTTTTGTCTCCTGTTAGCATTACTGTTTGTTTAATATTATTTTTCTTTAAACTCTCTATTGTAAGTTTTGCATCTTTTTTTATTTTGTCAGAAATTAATATATATCCCGCATATTTTTCTTCTATTGCAACATATATAATAGTACCAATTTCATTACATTTTTCAAAATTAATTTGTTTTTCTTGCATTAACTTTTCGTTTCCTACTAAAACATTTTGCTCTCCAATTTTTGCAACAATACCTCTTCCAGATAATTCTTCGTAATTTATGATTTGTTTTTCATCAATTTCTTCATTATATGCTTGTTTTATAGATTTAGAAATTGGATGATTAGAATAATTCTCTGCATATGCTGCAACTTTTAATAGTTCTTGCCTTGAGACTCCAACAGGATTTACTTTTTGTACCTCAAAAACGCCTTCTGTTAATGTTCCTGTTTTATCAAATACAGCTATTTCTGTATTTGATAAGGCCTCTAAATAATTACTTCCTTTTACTAGAACACCCATTTTAGATGCCCCACCAATTCCTCCAAAGAAGCTTAAAGGTATTGATATTACTAATGCACAAGGACATGATACAACTAAGAAAGATAATGCTCTATAAAGCCAATCTGAAAATTCGGCACCACTTATTACAAGTGGTGGAATTACTGCAAGTATTAATGCAATTATAACAACTATTGGTGTGTAATATTTGGCGAATTTTGTTATGAAATTTTCTGATTTAGACTTCTTGCTACTAGCATTTTCTACTAAATCTAATATTTTACTAACAGTAGATTCTCCGTATTCTTTTTTTACTTCTATTTTTATAACACCATTTAAATTGATGCAGCCACTAAGTACCTCATCACCTTCTGATGCTCCTTTAGGCATTGCTTCTCCTGTTAGTGCTTTTGTATCTAATGTTGTTTTTCCTTCTACTATAATACCATCTAGCGGAATTTTTTCTCCCGGCTTTACTATTATTGTTTCCCCTATTTTTACGTCGTCTGGATTTACCTTTTCTATTTTATCATTTCTATAAACATTTGCAAAGTCTGGTCTAATATCCATCAAACTTGCTATAGATTTTCTCGATTTATCTACAGCATAGCTTTGGAATAATTCTCCTATTTGATAAAATAGCATTACAGCAACAGCTTCTGGGAATTCTCCTATTCCAAAGGCTCCTATTGTTGCAACTGCCATTAAAAAATTCTCATCAAAAACTTTACCCCTAAATATATTTCTTATTGCCTTTTTTAATATTTCAAATCCTACAATAATATAACTAACAATATATATACCCTTATTTATTAATTCATTCTCAAAATTTATAAGCATAGCAAATAAATATAGTATTAATGCCACTATTATTTTAATAGTCTTCTTTTTCATAGCAAAATTTCCCCCTTATATTTTTTACGTTTCATTTTTATGCTCAATGTGTTCAATACCTACTTCAAACACCTGCTTAACGTGTTCATCATCTAATGTATAATAAACTTCTTTTCCATCTCTTCTACTTTTTACAATTCCACTTTTCTTTAAAGTTGCAAGTTGATGAGAAATAGAAGATTTAGTCATGCCAAGCACATTTGCAATGTCACATACGCACATTTCATTTTGGTCCAATGCAAATAATATTTTAGTTCTTGTTGGATCACCTATTATTTTAAAAAACTCTGCTAAATTATCAAACAAGTTTTGTTTTGGCATTTTTTTTAGTGTATTATCAACAACATCTTGGTGAATTATATTACAATCACACATAAATTCATTTATAGACATTTATAAGTTCTCCTTTCTATCATAGTTGAATAATTGTTCAACTGTTTCTTTTACTATATTATAGTTGAACGCGCATTCAATTGTCAATGTTTTTTTATTAATTTATATTTTTATTTTTATTAATTTATATTTTTATTTGATTTGATTATATTAATGGCAGGCCATCCATAAAATCTAGTTAAAAACATAAATTTATTGCGCTCCTCGGTTCAATACGTGTTTTAGCAATTCTAATGTCAAATTGAACGAGCCTCTCGGTTCCCGCTTCCTCCTTCAATTTTCCTTAAGAATTGCACAAACACTCCAATCACATCCGGTGCTCATAAATTGATGTATTTTAACTGATTTTATTTATATTGTGTATATTAAATTGTAGAGTAGCGCGAAGAGATTTCCATTTATATTTTTCGAGCGGGTTACGGGTGGGGACCGACAAGCTTAGATTATGTTCAGAAAATTTAGCGCCAGCTAAAATTTTATTACATAATCTGCGCAGTTGGGGCGCGTGAGAAAAATATAAATAAATCTCTGGGAGCGAACTTAAAAATTAATTTATTTTAATTATTTAAAATTTGTTATCAAATGAGTAAATTCAGGAAGATCCCTAGAAATTCCTCACACAAAGTATAATTTATCTTAAATTTGTCACAAATATATTGTTTCTATAATATAATATGTTTAGGTGATTATATGGAAAACTTACACAAAGGTTCAACAGGACCAATAGTAGAACTTCTTCAAAGCACTTTAATGAAATTAGGTTTTTATAGGGGATCTATAGATGGAATTTTTGGAAATTTAACAGAGGAATCTGTTAAAAGATTTCAAAGAAATTTTGGTTTGATTCCAGATGGAATAGTAGGTACTTCTACTTGGAATGCTCTTTTTCCATACATAAATGGTAGGACTTCTTACACAATCCAAAATGGTGATACTTTATATAGTATTGCTAGAAAGTATAATACTACCGTAAATAGAATACTTGCTGCAAATCCAAATATTAATCCAAATAATTTAATTGTTGGTCAAAGAATTATTGTTCCTTTTGGAAATATAGTTCCAACTAATATAAGTTACAGCTCAGATATTTTGCAGATGAATATATCTGCTCTATTGGAAATTTATCCATTTTTAGAAATTGGCTCTTTAGGCTCTAGTGTGCTTAATAATTCTATCCCATATATAAAAATAGGAAGAGGAGACACCGAAGTTTTTTATAGCGCTGCAATTCATGCAAACGAGTGGATTACTTCTCCTTTGCTTATGAAATTTGTTGAAGATTTTTGCTTAGCATATGTTAATAATAGTACAATTTATAGATATAGTGCTAAAAATATTTTTGAAAACACATCTATATATATCGCTCCTATGTGCAATCCAGATGGTGTTAATTTAGTTACAGGGAAAATAGCTCCTGGAACTTCTATATATAATCAGGCAAAGTCTATTTCAAATTATTATCCTTCTATTCCTTTCCCAAGTGGTTGGAAGGCAAATATTAGGGGTGAAAGTCTTATTAACTTCCACCATTTTATTTTCAAAAAACAATGTAGTTTATACTACATTTCTATTGTCTTCGCTAGCAACGTTATATTGCCTTTTCAGCATTCAAAATTTTCTCTATTTCAATAAATTCATCTATATTTTCATTTATCGTATTTAGTGGTGCAAAATTGAATGAAATAAAAACATTTTTATCTTTGTCTATCTCAATTTTATCAATTAATCTAAATAAATAAGATTTATCCACTTCTTTCATTTCTAAAAACTTATTGATAATTTTATTCATTTGTTCTTCATCATTTTCATTTTTTATATGTTGCTGACCTCGTAGCGATTGAAATCGATCTATTAGTTTACTCTTTTCATTTGTTAATTTATCTCTTTCATTAACGAACTTTACTGATATTCTTGTGAAGTCAATATCTAGTAATGTTCCATTTAATTTATCATCATATAAACTATCTATTTTTCTATTTATATCAGCTATTTTAACATCAATTACTTCGATTTGCTTTTTCACGGACACTATCAAATCGATTGATGTATTTTTTACCTTTTTATAAGTTTCTTCTAACATTTTACGATTAGCATACATTCTACAAACTTTTCTTACAATTTCTAGTATTCTTTTTTCAAACTTTGGATAATTTAAATTTCTTACATAGCAACCTCTTTTTTGATAGCCTGTATCCACAATATATGGAATCTTTGGTCTATTACTCTTATGATTTACTTTTAATACAATTTGCATTTGCCAACCGACAATGTTTGCAATAAATTAATCCTCGTAATAAATAGTCATACTGTTTTACAACTTTTTTGGCTCGTTCTTTATGTATTATTTGTGCTTTCTCAAATACATCTTTATCGATAATTGCTTCATGTGTATTTTCTACTCTTATATATTTTTCCTTTTCTACTTTACGAAGTTTTTTTACTTTATATGAAACAACAGATACTTTATTTTGAACTGTATTGCCAATATAAACTTCATTTCTTAGCATATCACATACAGTAGTTGCATTCCAAAAATAATTCATTTTATTTTTATTTTGAACGATTCCTGTTTTTCTATATCCAGATGGGCTTAAATACTGATTTTTATTTAGATATTCAACAATTAATTTACTTCCTATTCCATTTACATACATATTAAATATTTTTCTAACAATATCTGCAACATTATTATCAATTACCAATTTGTTTTTGTTAGTTGAATCTTTCTTATATCCGATATGCTGGCGTACTGCACAAATATTCTCCTTGTTTTTGTTTTTCTTTAAAAACGCTTCTTATCTTTTTAGATATATCTTTTGCATACATATCATTTAAAATCGCTTTAAATGGTGTTATATCATTATTTACTGTCTCACTATATGTATCTATACCATCTAATAT
>CALXVD010000022.1 GCA_944391865.1 uncultured Clostridia bacterium | reverse complement strand
CCCTCGGCGACCCGCATACCAATATTTTCGGGTCGCCGAGGGCGGCGACCCCTACAATATTTGCAATTAATTAACCCCTACAAATTACAATTTATCTAATTGCTGCGGCAATTAACCCTTTAAATAATGGTGAAGGTCTATTTGGTCTTGATTTAAACTCTGGATGGAACTGACTAGCTATAAAGAATGGGTGGTCTTTTAACTCTACAATTTCTACAAGTCTTCTGTCTGGTGATACACCAGAACAAATAAGTCCCGCTTCTTCCATTTTTTCTTTATAATCATTATTATACTCAAATCTATGTCTATGCCTTTCTGCTATTTCTTTGGTTTCATATAGACTATATGCTAAAGATCCTTCTTTTAAAACACATGGATAACTTCCAAGCCTCATTGTTCCGCCTTTATTTTCTATCCCTTTTTGATTATCCATAATATGTATAACTGGGTTTAAAGAACTTTCATCAAATTCTTCTGAATTTGCATCCTTTAACCCAAGTACATTCCTTGCAAATTCTACTACTGCCATTTGCATACCTAAACAAATTCCTAGGAACGGAACTTTATTTTCTCTTGCATATTTAATAGTTGCAATTTTTCCCTCTATACCACGATTTCCAAATCCGCCAGGAACTAAAATTGCAGAATACTTACCTAATTTTTCTTTTGCGTTTTCGTCATTTATTTCTTCAGAATCCACAAATTCTACATCTACCTTTACATCATTTGCAAAACCTGCATGTCTTAAGCTTTCTGCAACAGATAAATAAGAATCTTCTAATTTAACATATTTTCCTACAATTGCTACTTTTACTGGGCCTTTCTCTATATTTCTTATATGATCTATCATTTTTTGCCACTCTTCATTTTTAGGTTCTACTTTATCTAAATTTAAGCATCTACAAACTTCTCTAGTTAACCCCTCTTTCTCTAGCATTAGTGGAACTGCATATAAATTATCTACAGTAGAATTTTGTATTACACTTTCTGGCCTAACATTACAATATAATGCTATTTTTTGCCTCATACTATCTCCTATTGGAAGTTCTGATCTACAAACCAAAATATCTGGTTTAATTCCTAGAGACTGCAATTCCTTCACAGAATGCTGTGTTGGTTTAGACTTAAGTTCATTTGAACCAGAAATATATGGAAGAAGTGTTACATGAATATATACAACATCACCTTTTGGCTTTTCTATTCCTACCTGCCTTATTGCTTCAATAAAAGAAAGCCCTTCTATATCTCCAATTGTTCCTCCAATTTCAGTTATAACTATATCTACGTCAGTATTTTCAAAACTATAAATATTATCTTTTATTTCATTAGTAATATGAGGAATTACTTGAACAGTCTTACCTAAATACTCCCCTTTTCTTTCCTTTTCAATTACGCTAGAATAAATTTTACCTGTTGTAATACTAGAATTTTTAGTTAAATTCTCGTCTATAAATCTTTCGTAATGGCCCAAATCTAAATCAGTTTCTGCGCCATCATCTGTTACAAAAACCTCTCCATGCTCTATTGGACTCATTGTGCCTGGGTCAACATTTATATATGGATCCATTTTTTGAATAGTTACCTTATATCCTCTATTTTTTAATAATCTCCCTAAAGATGCCGCTGTTATTCCTTTTCCAAGCCCTGATACTACTCCTCCTGTTACAAAAATATACTTAGTATTCATTTCTTTCTCCTCCAAACAAAAATAGATTTAAAAAAATTTCCCAAAAGGGGTTTTTTTTAAATCTATCATTTTAATATTAATATAAAATATATTATCATTTTTTGTGGAATTATGCAAGATTATTTTTTTAAAATTAATTCATTTCTACTTTTCCAACTATTTCATTTATATCTTCTATCTTATTTTTTATCATATATTCCTCTATTCCCTTTACTGTATTTACACTAGTATATGGATCAATAAAATTTCCTGCACCAATAGAAACTGCTGATGCTCCTGCAAGCATAAATTCTATTGCATCATTTCCATTTACAATGCCACCCATACCAAGAATAGGTATATTTATTGCTTGTGACACTTGATATACCATCCTTACAGCAACTGGCCTTACAGCTGGTCCAGAAAGGCCACCAGTATTATTTGCAAGATAAGGCTTTCTTGTATTTATATTAATACTCATACCAAGTAATGTATTTATTAAAGATACTCCATCTGCTCCTGCATCTTCTGCAGCTTTTGCTGGAAGAGTTATATCCGTAACATTCGGAGTAAGCTTTACAATTAAAGGTTTATCCAAAACCTTTCTAACTCTGCTTGTAACCTCCTTCACGCCTTCGTATGTAGTACCAAAAGCAAGACAACCTGCTTTAACATTTGGGCAAGACAAATTAAGTTCTACTCCATCAATATCAGCATTATTTAATATCTTGCAAACCTCCACATAATCTTCTATTGTACTTCCACAAGCATTTACAATTACCGCCGTATCTTGCTGTTTTAGCCATGGCAAATCATATTGTAAAAAATACTCAACCCCTGGGTTTTGAAGTCCAATACTATTTAGCATTCCACTTGGAGTTTCGCAAATTCTAGAAGGCTTATTTCCATCTCTTGGTTTAATAGAAGTTCCTTTAGTAATAATTCCACCGAGCCTACTCAAATCAAAAAACTGGCTATACTCTCTACCATATCCAAAAGTACCAGACGCAACCGTCACTGGATTTTTCATCTTTATACCCGCAAAATTCACTTCTGTATTCATTATTACACCTCATTTCAATTGGGGACAGTCCCCATGCGACATTTTGTCGCAAAAGGGACGCACCCTAAATTATAACTTTATTGCTATCAAATACTGGTCCTTGTTTGCACACATGTTCATATCCTCCCGTTACTACTTCTACTGCGCAACCAAGGCATACACCAAGTCCACATCCCATTCTTTCTTCTAATGAAATTTGACATGGAATATTTTTTTCTTTTGCTAGAGCTTGTACTGCTTTTAATAAAGGTAATGGTCCACATGCAAATATTGCATCAATTTTATCACTTTCTATATCATTTTTTAGCTCATTTATTGCAAATCCATGTATCTTGTAACTTCCATCATCTGTTGTAATTACTAATTTATTAGATACACTTTCAAATTCTTTTTCTAATAATACAGCTTCTTTATTTCTAAATCCTAAATATGTATTTACCTTTGCACTTTTTATAGCATTCTTTGCAAGTTCGTACAGTGGGAACACACCAATTCCTCCACCGAAGAATTGCAATATTTTTATATCCTGCAAATTTAAATGTGCCATATCCTAACGGTCCTATTATATTTATTAAATCTTCTTCTTTTTTTCTTGATAATATCTCAGTTCCCTTTCCTTGAACTCTAAATATTATCTCTAAAATTCCATTTTCTTTATCCAAGTTATATATGCTAATTGGCCTTCTTAAAAAAGGATCTAATCCATCTGTTACTCTAATCTCAATAAACTGACCAGGTTTTGCTACATCTACAATTTCTTTTGCTAGTAAAGAAAACTTAAAAATATCAGGTTTTAATTGTTCTTTTTTTATTAATTTAGATTGCAATTGTACTGGCATTTTTATTCCTCCCAACTTTAAACAACCGTCCCTTTTGCGACAATAATGCCCGCTGGGGACTGTCTCCATTAATTCATTGCACTGTTTAGTTCGTCTCTCATTCTTATTGCTTCTGCTCTTGTTGCTTTTGCATATTCTTCTTCTGAATATTCATTTTTCCATCTATCTGACTTGTATGCTGCCATTAAACTTCTTGATGCATTTACAATTCCTCCTATTCTGTCCTTAAATCCTAGCGCTATATCTTCTGCTTTTCCTCCGTTGTGCACCATATCCTGGTATTAAGAAAAATGTTTTTGGCATAATTTCTCTTAATTCTTTTATTTGCACCGGATATGTTGCTCCAACTACTGCTCCTACACTACTATATCCATATTCTCCAACTAAATCCTCTCCCCATGAGCTTACTAGTTCTGCTACTTTTTCGTAAACGCTTCTTCCATCTTCTAGTTTTAAATCTTGTAATTCTCCAGATGATTTATTAGATGTTTTTACTAATATAAATATTCCTTTTCCATATTCTTTACAGTCATCTATAAAAGGTTTTACTCCGTCAATTCCTAAATATGGATTTACTGTTATAAAATCAACATCATATATCGCAACTTTTTCGTTACCTATTGGCGTTTTTCCTATAAAAGCATTTGAGTAACCTTCTGCTGTTGATCCAATATCTCCTCTTTTTATATCTGCAATTACTATCATTCCTTTTTCTTTAGCATATTTTGCTGTTTCTGCAAATGCTTTTAACCCTTCTACTCCAAACATTTCATAAAAAGCAATTTGAGGCTTTACAGCTGGTACTATATCACATACACTATCTATTAAACCTTTGTTAAACTCTATTATTGCTCTGCATGCGCCCTCCACATCAGAAGAATATTTTTTTCTTATACATTCTGGTATCATATCATACCTTGGATCTAATCCCATTACAGTTGGGTTATTTGTCTCCTTAATCTTTTTAATTAATTTGTCCATTGCATTATTCATTTTTATCTCTCCTTTTCATCTCTTATAAACTACATTTCCATTTACTATTGTGTAATATACTCTGCCTTTTAATTTCTTACCTATAAATGGCGTGTTTTTAGATTTTGACACTATATCTTCTTTTTTATATATGTATTCCTCGTTAGGATTAAATATTGTAATATCTGCTATGCTTCCTTCTTCAATATATCCTTTATCTATGCCTAATATTTTAGCTGCATTATAGCTTGTTAGTTTTACCATATCTAGATAAGATATATAGCCCTTATCTACTAAATTTGTAACGGTTGCAGCAAGTGATGTTTCAAATCCTATAATGCCATTTGGGGCTTTTTCAAGTTCTACTTCTTTTTCTTCTTTAGTATGTGGTGCATGGTCAGTAATTAGGCAATCTATTGTCCCATCTTGAAGTGCCTTTATTATCTCCTCCACATCCTCTTTTTTTCTAAGAGGAGGATTCATTTTTGCATTTGTACCTGAGTTTAAAACTTCTTCTTCAGTAAAGCTATAATAATGTGGGCAAGTCTCGCAAGTAACATTTACCCCTCTTTTTTTAGCATCTCTTATTAATCTCGCAGTCTCCTTTGCACTTATATGGCATACATGTGAATGAATATTATTTATTTCTGCAAGTTCTACTTCTCTTGCTGCCATTAATGTTTCTGTCTCTGATAAAACGCCTGGCACATTTAGCTTTTCTGCAATTTCTCCCGCGTTTATTGCACCTTTTCCTAGTTCTTTTTCCTCACAATGTGATGCAACAAAAGTGCCTAAACTATTTGCTTTAATTAATGCATCCCTCATAATTTTTGCTCTTACAACAGGCATTCCATCATCAGAAAAAGCTATTGCACCTGCTTTTTTTAAAGCTTCAAAATCAGTTAATTCTTCTCCTTTTTCTCCAAATGTTACACTAGCATATGGAAGAACATTGCATACACCTACGCGCTTTGCCTCATTTAAAATTTTTTGCAAAATAAAAACACTATCACAGGTAGGATTTGTATTTGGCATAGGGCAAATAGTAGTAAATCCACCTTTAACAGCGCTTTTCATTCCAGTTTCTATAGTTTCTTTATGTTCAAAACCAGGCTCTCTTAAATGGCAATGCATATCTATCATTCCTGGTATAATAAATAAATCAGTACAATCAATAATTTCATCTGCTGTTTTATTTATTTCTTTTGATATTTCTTTTACAATTCCATTTTCAATAAAAATGTCAAAATAATCATCTGTTTTTGATTTATAATCAATTAACTTTCCATTTTTTAAAAGAATTGTCACTTTTTACCCTCCTTTTGGTATTTTTACAATATTATCACTTTTTTATCCTATTTTCAAGATTTTTATTTGACTTTATACAATTTTTGATTTAATATGTATGTGGAAATTTCGCTCCGAGCAAATTTTCCATAGGAGGTAAATATTATGAGTAATTTAGTATCATATTTATTTGAAACAAATGCTTTAAGAATTTGTCCAGATAATAAGCCCTTTTGGTATACTTCTGGCAAAATAGGACCATATTATATAAACACACACTTTTTATATGGAAGCA
This sequence comes from uncultured Clostridia bacterium, assembly GCA_944391865.1. Taxonomy (GTDB): domain Bacteria; phylum Bacillota; class Clostridia; order TANB77; family CAG-508; genus CAG-452. The sequence continues at coordinate 15,959 of CALXVD010000022.1, read as the reverse complement.
AGCAAGATGCAGTAGAACTATTAGAATTTATAGATTTCGAAAAACAAGATAAAGAAAATCTTCCTGAAAAAGTTTTTGAAAAAACTTTTGAACATTATCAAACAAATGAAATTTATAAACACGTAATTGATGAAATGATTAAATTTATAAAAGAAAATATTGATATTAATGAGATTGATTATATCTCTGGTGGAGAAAGAAGAGACTGGTTCTTCTCTAATATTGTAGCAAATAAACTTTCAAAACCACATATTACTATTTATAAAGACTTAAGTATGATCGTCACAGATAGTGAATTCGAAGAAGTTATTGATAAAGCAAATGTAAAAAATGCTAAAGTACTACATATAGCAGATTTAATAACAGAAGCATCTAGTTATTTAAGAGCTTGGATACCTGCAATTAAAAGCTTAGGAGCAGAAATAAAATGGAGTACAGTAGTAGTAGATAGAATGCAAGGTGGAAAAGAAAAATTAGAAAAAGAAAATATAAAATCATTATCAATGATAAATATTGACGAAAGTTTATTTGAAAAAGCACTTAGCATGAACATAATAAATGAAAGTCAATTTGAAATGTTAAAAAATTTTTATGAAAATCCAGACGAGACAATGAGAAACTTTTTAATAGCACACCCAGAATTTTTAGAAAACGCACTTAAATCAGACGAAAAAACAGCAGCAAGAGCAAAACTATGTATAGACAATAATTTATATAATTTGTAACTTTTTGTCGTCTTCGGGGAAAAAGGGGTCAGACCCCTTTTTCCCTATTTCATAAATGCTTCGTATGTTTTGTATGCTGAGTAAATGTCATATTTGCTTGTTACTTCGTATGGTGAGTGCATTGATAATACTGGTACTCCACAGTCTATTACGTCTACTCCTTTGTTTGCTAGGATATAGGCTATTGTTCCGCCTCCTCCTATATCTACTTTTCCTAGTTCTCCCATTTGATATAGTATTCCGTTTTCTTCTAATATTTTTCTTATTTCTGCTACATATTCTGCGTTTGCATCTGATGCTCCAGATTTTCCTCTTGCTCCTGTGTATTTATTAAATCCAATTCCATATCCTAAGAAAGATGCATTGTTTTTTTCTGAAACGCTTGCATATATTGGGTCTAATGCTGCGTCTACATCTGCAGATAACATTCTTGAATTGCAAAATACTTTGTCTAGTAAGTTTGGTCTATTTTCTCCTGTTTTGTTTAATAGTTCTGCAATAAATGTGTCAAATACATGTGATTCCATTCCTGTATTTCCCATACTTCCAATTTCTTCTTTGTCTGATAATATGCATACTGCTGTTTTTCTAGGATTATTTATATTTAATATTGCTCTTAACTCTGTATATGCGCATACTCTATCATCTTGACCATATCCTGCTACCATGCTTCTGTCAAATCCAAGGCTTTTTGCTTTAAAAGCAGGTACTAATTCTAATTCTGAACTTAGTAAATCTTTTTCTGTTATTCCATATTTTTCGTTTAGTATTCTTAAAATATTTAATTTTACTTTTTCTGTAGTTTTTTCATCTCCGTATGGGATACTACCTATAAGTAAATTTAAATCTTCTCCTGCTATTCCTTCTTTTAATTTTTTCTCCATTTGGTCTTGTGCTAAATGTGGTAAAAGATCTGTTATTGTAAATATTGGGTCGCCATCGTCTTCCCCTATATTTACTGTTATTTTTTCTCCTGTTGTTTTAACTATTACCCCATGTATACTAAGTGGAATTGTTGTCCATTGATATTTTTTTATTCCGCCATAATAGTGTGTTTTAAAATATGCAAAACCTTGGTCTTCATACAATGGATTAGGCTTTAAATCTAGCCTTGGTGAATCTATATGTGCCCCTAATATATTTAAACCAGCTTCTAATTTTTCTGTTCCAATTATTGCTATATATAGGCTTTTTTCTCTATTTACATAGTAAACTTTATCTCCTGGCATAAGCGTTTGTTTCTCTCTTAAATCAACAAACCCATTTTTTTGTAATATTTCTCTAGAAAAATCTACTGCTTCTCTTTCTGTTTTACTTTTGTTTAGGAAGTAAATAAAATCATCTCCTAAAGCATAAACCTTTTGTTTTTCTTCTTCACTTAAAATGTCCCATCCGCATTTCTTTTTATTAAATAACTTTTCTTTTAAACTTTCGTATTCTGACATAATTTTCTCCTTTCTATTGTATGGGTAATTTAAATTCATATTTATTATAGCACAAGCAATTTTTTCATACAATATATGGTAATAATTTTATTATATGTAATTTTTAATTTTTATATACTAATTTCTAAAACATGGGAAAAAAAGTCAAACTTCTTTTCCCATGTTTTGTTTTAAACTAATTAATTATGCTCCAGTAAAAACTGGAGCATGTTTGGAGTTTTAGCTGATTTTCAACAGTAGAGAATCTACAATCATTGCGATAAATTCGCTATTAGTGGGTTTTCCCTTATCTTTATTGATAGTATACCCAAAGTATTTTTCAAATATCGTTGAGTCACCTCTGTCCCACGTCACTGTGATGGCATGGCGAATAGCACGCTCAGCCCTGGATGAAGTTGTTCCAAACTCTTTTGCAATGGCAGGATAAAATCGTTTGGTTATCTGCTCCAATAGTGTTCTATCCTTCATTGCAGATATTATTGCATATCTTAAATACATATATCCTTTGATATTCGCTGGACATCCCAGTTCTTTCAAACAACTGCTAACTATTGTCTCAATATTTTTTTCATCATATTGAGTTTCAGGATCGTTTCCAATTGTTACTGAGATTAACTCAAGTAGATCTTCTACTGTTACACCTCTTTTCCGGCATTCTTCAAGGACTGCCTTCATGTTTTCTTTCTTGTTTTTTTGTACCTCTTTCACCACGGTACACCTCCAAAAAATAATTTAGTCAAGCCAAAGGCTTGCTAAATATATTATACTATAATTTACATAAAATGTCAATTTAGCCATTGTTGAATTTTTTCGCTTGTGCCATTTTTTAAGTGTTCATTTCCTTATCTTTCCATCTTTAATATTGAATCTTTCTGCAGTTTTGAATATTTTAATTTAACATTTTGAATCAAAAGAAAAAAGGCGCAATAATCCTATTACAACCTCATGCATTTTTTATTTTTATTTACGCAACTAAGCTTCGTATATTGTCTTGTTTATTTTTTATATGTCCTTTTGCTATTGTTAACATTACTATAAATGTTAGATTTAACATTAGTTCCATTTTTTCTTTTTCAATTGTTTTGCATAATTCATCATCTTGAATTTTTTCGAAAAATATTTTTAATCTTTCTAACGAAAATATTCTACAAATTCCAATTTGTCTATTTTTTCTTAATATGTTATAATTTAATTATATTATAATTAGGAGGAAATATATGAGTAGTAAAGAAAATGCTCAAAAAGAAGATATAAAAAAATTAGAAGATGAAGCTTATTTTGAATTGATGCAGATAATTGCAGAGGCTTTGCAAATGCAGGACATAGAATTACTTGATTACAGAATATCAACATGGAAAAATAAATATAGGAAACTTTTAGAAGGCGCTGCTAGTCCTCAATTTAAAAAAAGAATAGAATTTCTTCTTAACCAATATTACTCATCTGTTACTCGCTATATAATGGATCAAATAAAATTTAAAGAACAAAAAATGATAGAAAATCAAGCAAAAGCTTTAAGAGAATTATATACAATACTTAGAGATACAAATGACCTTGCTCTATTAAAGCAAAAAGTTTCAAAATGGCAAGGTAAATATCCTGTTTCTGCATTTTTAAAAATGTATCAAAAGAAAGTAGAATCTCTTACAAGGGAAAAAAACCTAGAACAAAATGCTTTCGACCAAGATAAAGCATTTTCGGAATTGGTGGATATAACAAAGGTTAATGGTTCTCTTGACGATTTAAAAGAAGAGCTAAATGAGTGGGAAAAGCGATATTCAATAAATGATAAATATAAGATAGACGATTTTATTAAGCATCAGTCTGAAATAAAAAGATATATTTCTGATGATTATTTGCGTTCTATTGCAAGGGAAGAACTAACAAATGATAAAGAGCTTCCAATAAAAAATGTAAACCATGATAATACTAATAAGCCTTTAAATTCTGATTACTCTCCTCTTTCAGCTCAAGCTCAAGCTTATTCTTCTTTGCTCGCTATTGCACAAAAACGTAATAATGTAGATGAAGTTTTTAGTTGGGTATATAAAAATAGGAATATGAAGTTTAATGATAAATATAAAGAATTGATTTTGTCTGCCACATATTTAGATTATTCGCCTCGATTTTTACAGTCTATGCAAGCCCCTGAGTTTGATATTACTAAATCTTCATTAACACTTAGCGAATACAAAAATATGCGTGAAATTAAGAGATATTCTGCAATTAGTTATTTTAATTTGTTGCTTCCACCTAACAAATCTTTTTCTAATAATTATTTTAATAACTATGTTAATAAAATATACCTTAAATCACAGGCTAAGAATTCTTATGAAACGCCAAGTGAATTAACAAATAGCGAAACTTTATCTAGTAACGAATTTAAAGACTATGGAATAGAAATAGATTTAAGAAATAAAATTTCATTTGATGAAAATACAAATGCTCCAGATATAACTTTAGATGCTCCAGAAGTTGAAGAAAACCTTGTAGAACCAACAGAAATGGAAAAAACATTTTCTGAAAATGCAAAAGAAGAGATAAAGGTTAGCAAAGAAGTTCCAAAAGTATTTGAAGCAGAAAATAAACTGTTAGATAATACCACAAAAGAGCAAGATAAACCTATGCAAGATTTTGCAGAAACCGGTAAAATTCTCCCTGAAGTTACGGACAAACCTTTAGACCCCTCTAATACAAAATCTTTTGAAGAACAAATCGAAAAAAAATTATCTTTAGGTAAAGAAGAAGAAATAGATACTAAATCTCAAACTCTTCATGAACAGGAAGATAATGATGAAGTTAACACATTATTTGGTAATGCGCCTGCTGAAACTACTAAAATAGACACAATTGATGAAGCACCTAAAGAAAGTTTTGAAGCTGATAATATATCTAAAACTGCTGTAGAATCTGACGAACAAGAAATTATTTCTTCTGAAGAAGATTTAAGTCATGATACAATAGTTGCTTTTTCTCCTATGTTTTTTTCAATAATTAATAATTATAGTAAACAGGCAGTTTTAGTTGCTTCTATTGACCAAACAACAACCAAGTATGTAAATTCTATAGAACGTGAAAATGAACAAAGTTTAGATTTGCATAGAGCAACAGATAGTTCTTTTTAATATATTAAAGGTGACCAAAAGGTCACCTTTTTTAATGTTCATATATATTTCCAATATCTTTTCTATAATCTAAATTTTCATCTAAATTTCCCCTTATAGAATTATATAATTTAGCTTTTGCTTCTTCTAATGTATCTGCATAAGTTGTAAGACCCAATAGCCTTGAATTACTAATTGATGAATATGTGTTGTCTCCTATTTTTTTTGCATTAGCAAAATAGACTTTTATTCCATGTTTTTTTATATCTTCAACGTTTGCAGTAAATATTAATGGCTCTTTTCTATTTTCAACAGCATATTCTTTTGTAACAATATAAACAGTGAATGTACACGTCTTTTTAAATTTACAGTTGTCTTCATTTAAAGTCTTATTAAATATGTTTTTCATAACTTCTGTAAACGGAGTTTCTAATAAATTTAAAACGTTTAATGCTTCTGGATCTCCAAACCTAGAATTAAATTCTATAAATTTTATTCCCTCTTTAGTTTTAAAAAATCCTCCATATATTACTCCATTAAATTCTATTGAATCTTTATTAATATATTCTAAGGTATCTTTTATTAATTTACTACATTCATCTATATCTTTTTGCTCTAAAAATGGTAGCAATCCATTTTCAAAACTTAAGCATCCCATTCCTCCTGTTCCTGGTCCTCTATCTTCGTCAAATCTATATGGATAATCAAAAGTTGTTGGTGTAATTACAATATTTTCTCCATCTGTTAAAGCCATTACAGTAAATTCTCTTCCTTCAACTTTATCCTGCACAATAACTTTTCCACTACTCTCTAGACAAGATTTTGCATATTCAAATCCTTCTTCTTTTCCCTTAAAATGTATTCCTCCAACTTTTACTCCCTTTCCTCCGGTTAGTCCTTCAGGTTTTACTACAAAATTATCTGTTTGATAATTATCAATTATTGATTTTAACTCATTTATGTTTGTTACGTTATAGTTTTTTATAATCATTTGTGGTGCTAATTTTTCTACTATATCTAGTGCATGTGTTTTACTCCATTCAATCTTTGCTCCTTTTGATGTTGGGCCAAAAGTTTTTAGACCAAGTTCCCTTGCAACATCTATTAAACCATCTTGCAACAAGTTGTCACTGCTAATTACGCATGTATCAATTTTGTTTTCCTTTATAAATTTTCTTACTACTTCTTTATTAAATGGATCATCAATAATATATTTTCCATTAGATTTCTGAACCATTTCTATTATTGTTGGATTTTCGTATGGGCATACAGTATAAAGTTCATATCCTTTGCTAATATACTCTGCAAGAACCGCTTCTCTTCCTCCATTTCCTAATAACAAACATCTTTCCATTTTATTTCCTCCTCGTATAAATTGAAATTTGTTTTTGTGATGTGTGAGGTGCGAAGTGTGAGGTGTGCTTTTTAGGGTTAGTCTACGTAAGGCTTACCCTAATTTCACACTTCCCACATCCCACTTCTCACTTCTCAGATAAATTCCAATTTATATAATTAATTTAATTTATTTTATCAATAATAAAAATTTTTTTCAATATTTATAAAAAACTATTGACTTTTTTATATCTTAAATATAAAATATCTTTACCGAAGACGAACAATTATTTGTGAAACATATTTTTGATTGAAGGGGGTAATTACATGGGCATTTTAAAATTTAAAAATTCAGTAAGCAATCAAACATACTTATCAGTAAGTGTATTAGGAAACAGTTTAAAGCTAAATGTCAAATATGTAAATATCTCTTCAGTTGAATTAAACAAAAAGGAAACAGAAATAGATTTATTTTTACCTAAAAAATATAAAAATAGCGATAATATAGATATAATAAATACTTCTATTAGAAAATTATATGACACTATTGCTGAAACAGAAATAGAATATGCAATGGAAGTTGCAAGGCATATATTAAACTTTGCCCCAGAAGATTATATTATTAAAAGGCTAGATAATGAATATTATAAATGCTCTAAAAACAAAATTACTATTAATCCAGATATAGTAAAATTTAGCAGAGAAATTATAAATACTACTATTATACAAGCCTTTTGTAAAATTAAACATAGACCAAATTCTATTGCTTACAGAGAACTTTTAAATAGTGCTATAAATAAATATGAGATTTCTAAAAATAACGGAAAAATAAATAAAATAAGATATTTAAAAGTTTCATAATAATAAGAGCTTCTATTAAAGAAGCTCTTTTGAGATAAATTTTACCAGAATATTTTGGTATCTTTCAGAGCAATAATATTCCATTGCTCTGAAGAAAATTCGTACCAAATTTTCCCGTAATTTTCAGCAGTATAGGTCATTGACATAAGAAAAATTCTTTTAACTTCTTCATTTTCATAAATCCGTTTGATTATTTCTCTGTCAAATTTAGGTTCTATACCTTGTTCTTGAATTTCTTCAAATTTTAGTTTCCATTCTTTCATAATGGTTTTTGCAATTGGATTAATTGCTTGGCTTGCCCTTTTTGCTGCTTTATTTCTTTTGTCTAACCATGCCATAATAATTTACCTCCAATATTTCTGTAATATAAAATATGGCTTTTTATATTACGAATTGTACCAAAAAATGGTTGCTTATGAATTATACTATATTTAATTTACTTAATCAAATATAAAATTCGCCATTGTTTTTGTAACTAAAATGTAATATAAGTTTAATATGTATGAAATATTTTCTTTCTGTTTATAATATATAATATTTGTGAATACTAAAGATTTAGAAGGAGTAACAAAGGTGAGCATTAATTCTAGGTTAAAAAAAGAAGGTATCGAAATTATTGAAGAATTAGATACCTTAAAAGTAAATACAATTGCAATTAGTGTAGCAAGTAAGTTATGTCTTGCTTTTCCTGAGCATAACTTAAATAGAAGTAGTCTTTTTGAATCTTTATCTAGGCTTAATATGTATATTGCAAAAATGCCACCTGATTCTACTGGTGCAAAATATTTTTATAAAGATAATTCAATTTATTTTAATGAATCATCAAATGTAGAAGAAATGTCTATGCTAGCTATGCATGAGTGCATACATTTTATTCAAGAATTAAGAGATTCTAATAATAATTTAGTAAAAATGGGACTTTATAACCCTATTTCTAATTTCGGATTAGGTATAAATGAAGCTGCTGTTCAACTTATGGCATCTGAAGCAAATATGTCTGATCTTACAGCAGAAACATATTTTAACATTTCTATAAAAACCATTAGTCCAGATTATTATCCTTTGCAATGTACTCTACTAAACCAAATTGCTTATTTTACCGGTACTTACCCATTATACCACAGTACTTTAAATGGCAATGATGTTTTTAAAAATACTTTAATCCTAAAAACAGACAAAAAAACTTATACGAACATAGCAAAAAATTTTGATAAACTTCTTTCTTTGGAAAATGATTTAAACTTTTATAATAGCGAAATGCAATATGCCGATAAAGAAAGCTCTATAAAATTATTAAATAAGCTAATAACTAATAATAAAAAAGATATAGTAAATTTGTTTTTCAAAACTCAGAATTTAATAATGGAAAAATGTTTTAAACATGAATTTAATAGTGTAAGAAATTTAGATGATATAAGGAACTTCAATAAAAAAATTTATAATTATAAAAATTTAATAGGTTATACGGATGGATACACTTTCTATAATGAGTTTTACAGAAAAATGATGGAAGCTATTGAAGAAAAAAGAGTTTATATAGAAAAATACGGAGAAATAAATTTATTTGAAAATATAAATAATAGTTTAATGTTAGTAGATAATTCAAAATCAGCTTTCTCTTTAATTAAAACATTTGTAACAAAGATTAGAAAATTATTTGGATTAAATCGAGCAAGAGAACAAGATTTTGATAGTTGGAAATAAATTGGAATTTGTTGTTGAGATGTGTGAGGTGCGAAGTGTGAGGTGTGCTTTTCATCCCACTTCTCACTTCACATTCAAATTCATTTATCTAATACTACCTTTTTTAAATCATTCCAAAAGTCTATCTTTTTTGTTTCATCTCTTAAAAGTGCTGCAGGATGAAATGTTGGCATATATTTTATTCCTTCTTTTTCGAACCATTTTCCTCTGCTTGAAGTTATTCCATATTCCTTCCCTAAAATATTTTTTAAAGCAACACTTCCCATTAATACTATAATTTCTGGATTTACTAATTTTATTTGGCTTTCTAGATACTCCTTGCAAGTATCTGCTTCTTCATATTCTGGATTTCTATTGTTTGGAGGTCTGCATTTTACTATATTTGCTATGTATACTTCTTCTCTTCTTATTCCTATTCCTTGAAATGCCTTATCCATTAATTTACCTGCTCTTCCAACAAATGGAATACCTTGAATATCCTCGTCAGCTCCAGGTCCTTCGCCAATAAACATTATTTTTGCATTTTTATTTCCTATTCCTATTACTACATTATGCCTATTATTACATAATTTGCATTTACTACAATTAAGACATGATTTTTCTAATTCTTCCCATGTTTGATACATTTTTGCTCCTTTCGTTTGCTTTCGTGAGGTGTGAGATGCGAAATGTGAGGTGTGCTTTTTAGGATTAGGTTTTGTTAGGCTCACCCTATTTTCACACTTCCCACATCCCACTTCTTACCTCTCAATCAGATTCCATCTTTTATTTTAAAGAAATGAATGCTGTGTTTCTTCCTGCTTTTTTCCCTTCTTTTCTGTATGAATAAATATTCCCTATAATTTTTTTGAATGTATAATACGTGACTTATCATCTTGAATCACTACAATTTCATCATTTATTATTTTACTTTCTATTATTTCTTTTATATTCTCTGCTATTTTTTCCAAGCTATATCCATCATTGTTAATTACCACAATATTAGAATTTTTTAAATAAAATTCATCTTTTGGTTGTGCATTTAGTCTCTTTTCTGCAGTTTCTATATCAATACTGTCTCTCTTACATATTCTTTTTATTTTTGTATTTTCATCTGCAATAACTGAAATCACAACATCACAGAGCTTATTTAAATTACTTTCTATTAAAAGTGGAGCATCAATTATAACTGTTTTATTTTTATATGAGCTAATTTGTTTTTTTATTTCTTCTACTACATATTTAAATGTAAGTGAATTTAAAAGTTCTCTTTTCTCTTTATCTGAAAATATTATATTTGCAAGTTTCTTTTTATTAATTTCTCCAGTTTGTAATAAAATATCTTCGCCAAATTTTTTTACTATCTCCTTAAAATAAACTTTGCCTGGCATAGACATTTCTTTTACTACCTTATCTGCATCTATAATATATGTATCAAGGTCTGTCCCTTTTGCGACATTTTGCCCACTAGGGACTGTCCCCAATATAGATGTTTTTCCGCTTCCGGAATTTCCTGTTATACCTATTATCATATCAATCTTCCTTTATATTTTTTATTAAATAAATTGTAATTTATTGGTGTTTGGTTTTTAGTGTTTTGTATTTGGTGATATAAGGAAAGGCTTCGTAGACCTATCTTTATACAGCCAAATACAAAATTCCAAAAACCAAATACAATTATACAAATTACAATTTCTATGATTTATTTATTCTTCAATGAATTTAACAATTCTGCTACTGCTTTTGGTACAAATCTATCTATTGGTTTATTGTTATTATACATTTCCATTACTACGCTTGATGATAAGTATCCTAAGTCTCCTGCTCTAAAATAGCAAGTGTCCATTCCTGCAAGTTTTTCATTAATTGCAGATATATTTTCTTCGTATTCGTAATCAGTTCCATTTCTTAAGCCTCTTATTAATATATCACAATTCTTCTCTTTTGCTTTATCTATTGTTAGGCCTTCATATAATATCACTTCTACATTATTTAGTTTTATTTCTTCTATTGTTTTTTCAATTGCTTTTTTCATTTTATTTTTATCTATTCTTTCTGTTTTATCTGTATTGTAGCCTATACCTAATATTACTTTGTCAAAACATTTTGATGCTTTTTTTACAATTTGTAAGTGTCCATTTGTAAATGGATCAAATGAACCTGCATAAAACCCTATCATTCCCATAATTATATCTCCTTTTTGAGGTGTAATGTGTGAGGTGAGAGGTGCGCTTTTTGATGATAGGCTACGTAAGACTTACCCTAATTTCACACTTCCCACATCTCACATCTCACTTCAATAATTTATTTAATTGAATTTAGTACTTCTTCTTTGGTTTTGTTTTCTATGTATGAATAGTTATTAATATTAGGATCAAATCCGCATATTGATTTGTACTCACAGTATTTGCATGCATCTGCTTTTGTTTTTTTACTATATGATGGTTTTATTTCTATATTGCCTTCTAGAATTTCTTTTGCAATTTGTTTTATAACTTTATTTACTGTCTTTTGCAAGCTTGTAAATTGTTCTTTTGTTATAACATTAGACCTCGTATTTGATATGCTTCCTTCCTTATCTAAGTATACTGGTATTGTGTCTGATGCACCTTTTTCTAGGTTTTTATCCATCATTTTTATAATGTTTATATCTGCAATTATCATTCCATTCATTCTAAACTTTTTCTTCAGCTCTTCTTTAATTTGGTCATCTGTTTTATTTCTATCTGATTTTATAATTGGATCTATAAGCTTGAAATAAAACATACCTGCCGGTATATCATCTTCTTTAAGCATACTATCCATATAAGTTATAAGTTGTATTTGAGTACCAGAAACAAGTTCGTTTAAATCAATATTTTTATCGGATGATTTATAATCTATTATTCTTATATATTTACCCTCGTTTGTTTTTGCAGTATCTATTCTATCAACTTTACCTGTAATTTCTACATTATCTATTTTTCTTTTAAATTCAACCTCGTTTCCTAATATTTCGAAATCACTATTTTTTATTTGATATACAATATATTTTATAGATTGAAAAATAACTCTTTTTAGTCTATTTGTAAGAATAATAAATTTAGGTGTGCTAGTAAATATATAATTTTTACTTAAAGAAAGTTTGTCTTCTATAATTTGGTTTGTTGTTTTCTCTATTTCTTCTTCCTTTATCTCCTTTATATTTTGAACCTGTTCAAAAAATGTGTCTATTACTTCATGCATAAATGAGCCTGTGTCAATTGGCTTTATATTTAATTCTTCTTTTTCCTTTAATTTCAATCCATATTTTAAATAAAATGAGAATGGACATTTTCTATATTGTTCTAGTCTTGATACGCTAGTTTTTAATATATTTCCATATAATCTTTTTATATTTGCTTCAGATATTTTTTCGTTATTTTTTTCTGTTTCAAATCCTCTTATTGATTTTTTTAATTTCTTACTCCATTCACTATTTTTATTATACCAAATATATGTTGCTTTCCATATATTATCAATTTCTTCTCCTTTTTTTAGATTTCTAATATTCTCTAACAAATTACTAAATGTTGCTTTCGGAGTAGTTATAACTATTTTCTCTTCTACTATATTACTTGTTTCTATGATTTTAGGAAATATTTTTTTGATTTTAGTTATAAGTGTTGATGGTCTTTTTGCTTTTCCTTCTTTATCTGAAGATATGTATGATAAAAATATTTTATTTTCTGCGGTTGTAAATGCTTTATATATATTAAATTGATCTTCATACAAATTTTCTAGTGAACCTTTTGCAAGTTCAATTCCTATATTTTTTAAATTGTTTCTATCTTCATCGTTTAAAAAACCTTCTGTAAAATTATTGTTTGGAAAGTCTCCATCGTTTACTCCTATTATAAATAAAGCACTTGTTTTATGGCTTCTGGATCTCTCTATATCTCCAATTATTACTTGATCTATTACTTCTGGTATTTCTCCCATTTTGCTAACTTCTAGTCCTGTTTTTAATATGTTTTTATATTCTTTGTATGTTATTTTTTCATCTTTAAATACCATATTAATTTCATCTAAAATATTTATAAGAGTATTAAAACATCCTTCGTATTCTTCTGCATACTTAAACTCTTTTTGAAGTTTTAATTTTTCTATTTTATTTTCTAATTTTTCTCTAACATTATTTTTTTCTATAAAATTGTATAATTCTATTGTTATATTTTGAGCATTTTTACCTTTTTTAAGCTTACTATTTAATTCTATTAAAGGATTTACTATTTTTTTTCTTAAGTTATTTAATGTTTCTAAATCTTTATTTGTTGAATCATAATTCCAATCTTCTTTATACCATTTGTTTCCCCTTATTCCCCATTTTTTACAATAGTTTTCTAGTTTATATATGTCTTTATTTTCTATATCTAAAAATCCAGTTTTAATATAACCTATAACTGAGTCCAAAGACCAATTTTTATCGAATATTTCGAATATAGCTAAAATGTATTGTATTAGAATATTATCGCTTAATTCTTTTTTTCCATCTATGAAGACTGGTATATCATATTTTGCAAATACTGCTGAAATTATACTTGAGTATTCTTCAATATTTTTTGTAATAACAGATATTTCTTTATATCTTAAATTATTATTTCTTACTAGATTTATAATTTTTTGTGCTACTTGTTCTATTTCATTATATGGATTTAAGCAAAGTTCTAAATATATATGATTTATTTCTTTATCATAAACTTTATATCTAGGACTATATATATTTTCTTCTAAAAATTTTAATTCTTCGTTTTTAAATCTATAAGTTTTGTTTAATTCTACTGATGGTTCTATCTTTATTTTATTTTTACTGCATAAATTAATTAATTTTTGTACCATTTGTTTATTAGAGTAAAATATATCTGTTTCTTGACCTGTGGACTCGCTTAGCTTATCTGCACATATTGTAATATTTACTTGTTTTGCTTTTTTTAATATCTCTTTAATTATTTCATATTCCTGCTCTGTAAATCCTGAAAACTCATCAATAAATATTATACTGTCATTAAGTATTGTGCTTTTTTCAATATTCTTTGATAATATTGTAAGTATATCATCTTCATCTATATAATTGTTCTTGATTGCATTTTCATATTTTGTGTATATATTATTAATATCGTTAAGCTTTAATTTTAGATATGTATTATTAATTTCTTTTATTTTTTCTTGCATAAAATTATTGCTGATATTATGTTTTTTTAATTCTGTTATTGTCCTCAATATTAAATCTATTTCATTAGTTTTACCTAAAAAATTCAGATTCTTTTTCTCTTTTTCTAATATATCTGCAATGAGCATTGCTCTGCCGGTTTTAGTTAAATTTGTTTCTTTTATTCCTCCAACTTCGTTTGCTATTCTTAATGCAAGTCTATTAAAGCTAATTACTTCTGCAAAAATTGAAGATTCAGTTTGTAAATTCTCTAGTAATCTTTTTTCCGTCAAATATGAAAATTGTTCAGGAACAATTATATATACTTTTTGTGACGCATTATTTTGAATAATTTTCCTTGTTTCTTTAAAACAATACTCACTTTTACCAGTACCTGCTCTTCCATAAATTAATCTAATGCTCATCTATATTTTACGCTCCTCTTCTCCAATAAAATAAATATTGCTGTGCAATTCCTGCCAAATTCCCATATTTTTCTTTTGCAAGTTTTTCTATCTGTTTCTTATTTACTTTTGTTTCATCGTCATTTTTTATATATAGTTCATTCATTACTCTTCTTACCCATACATCTATTGGAAAAACTTCTAGTTTATTTAATGAAAATAACATTATACAATCTGCTACTTTGGGACCTACCCCAGGAAATTTTAAAAGTTCTTCTCTTAACTTATTTACATCTTCTTCATTTTTTAACTCATGCAATATATTTTTATTATCATTTACTATTTTTGTTGTTTCATATACCCTTACATCTCTAAACCCCAAGCCTAGCTTTCTAAAATCTGCTACTGATGCTTTTTTTAATTGTTCTGGAGTTGGAAAAGTATAGTACTCTTTATTTTTCCATATTATTTTATCACCATAGTTTTTTGCAAGTCTTTCAATTATTCCTTTAATTCTTGGTATATTATTATTTGCCGATATTATAAATGATATTAATGCTTCCCATAAATCTTGATTTAATATTCTAATTCCAATACCATATTTTATACTAGCCTCCAAATTTTCGTCTACTTTTGATAATTTGTCTTTTATTTTTTCATAATCTCTATCTAAATCAAAATATTTTATACACTCTTCTTTTATATCTCCTCTGCAAATTCCCCTAAATATAATTTTGTTGTTTTCCTTTTTTACGTTTATAACATTATTATTAAATACACCTGTATAACTTCCGTTCTCTTCTTTATTCCATCTAAAACATTGCCCGCAATCAAATATGTGTTCAGGTTCAAATGATTTACAATTATCTAGTATAAATTCTTGTTCCATTTTGTTCTCCTAAATATAAATTTATATTTATTTTATCACATTTTTTGCTAATATGTATATAATTAATTGACATTTAATTTATATTATATTATTATAGATATAGTTAAAATTAAGAAGGGATTGATTAAATGAAATATATATGTGATATTTGTGGATTTGTATATGATGAAAGCAAAGAATCAGTAAAATTTGAAGATTTACCAGATACTTGGGTTTGCCCAATTTGTGGTGCAACTAAAGATTCTTTTTCAGAAGCTGAATAAGATTGTTTATCTGTCAATAATTTTTGAATATTTCACTAAAAAATAACTTTATTTTATTAGCGAATATTTCACCATATGTACAATCT
>CALXVD010000021.1 GCA_944391865.1 uncultured Clostridia bacterium | reverse complement strand
TTTCTATTTTTATACATCTAGGGTGAAATATTCGTTTCTAAACTTTTAAGGTGATTTTATCATAAATTAAATACAAACAAAAACATTATATCATTTACATTTAATAAAAAAAAGTGTAAAATATTAAAGAATAAAAATAAAGGAAAAATAAAATGCAAAATAATCAAGAAAGAAGTTTGCTTATAGCAAAATGTATAGACAAAATAAGAATAAGTAAAACGCAAAACAAAATAACAAATACAGATTTTTTAAATTCATATCAAATAAATGAAGTACAAAAAGAGTTGTTTAAAGAGAAAAAGTTTTTCTTTTATGGAGGATACGAAGAAGCAGAACGAAAAATATTAATAGCATATCCAAATAAACTAGAAAAAGATGACGTTATAGAAAAAATAGATGACATTATAACTGCAATAAAAATAGAATTACCAAATGAAATATGTGGTAAAATTAAGCATAAAGATTATTTAGGAATGATAATGAGTTTTGGACTTACAAGAGAGCGAATAGGGGATATTATTGTATATGATAATAAAGCATATATAATAGTGCTAAAAGAAAATGCTGAATATATAAAAAATTCAATTAGTCAAGAAAGAAAATTCAAGAAGGCCAACGTAGAAATAATAGACATTAATGATATAGAACCTAAACAAGTAGAATTTGAAGAAATAAAAATAAGTGTAAATTCCTTAAGATTAGATAACGTAGTAGCAGAAATATTAAAAACATCTAGAAAAATTGCACAAGATTTCATAGAACAAGAAAAAGTAATTATAAATTATATTGGGGAAACTAAAAATACAAAGGCAATTAAGCAAAATGACGTATTAGTAATAAGAGGAAAAGGAAAGTTTATTATAGATGAATTTTTAGGAAAAAATAAAAAAGGAAAAGAAATTATAAAAATAAAAAAATATAAATAGGAGGAGCAAAATTAAGCTTCTTTCAAGTAATGGAATGCTTATAAAAAGACCAATATTAGTAACAAAAAATAATGTATTAATTGGATTTAAACAAGAAGAGTGGAATAGTACATTAATTAAGTAAATTTAAGGAGTGATTAAAATGACTAGAGAAAAAGCAATGGAACTATTAAAAAAATATAATAAGGAGGAATTTCATATAAGGCATGCAATTACTGTAGAACAGGTAATGAGATACTTTGCAAAAAAATATGGATATGATGAAGAGTTTTGGGGGATAGCACGGATTACTACATGATGTAGATTTTGAATGCTGTCCAGAAGAGCATTGCAAAAAAGCACCAGAATTATTAAAAGAAATAGATGCAAGTGAGGAGCTAATACATGCAGTATGTAGCCATGGATATGGTATATGCTCAGATGTAGAGCCAAAACACGAAATGGAAAAAATTTTATTTGCAACAGATGAACTTACAGGATTAATTTGGGCCGCAGCTAAAATGAGGCCATCAAAGAGTACAAAAGATATGGAATTATCTAGCTTAAAGAAAAAATTTAAAGATAAAAAGTTTGCAGCAGGTTGCTCAAGAGATATTATTAGGAATGGAGCAGAACTCTTAGGTTGGGAATTAGATAAATTATTAGACGAAACATTAGAGGCAATGAAAAATGTGGAAGATAGCGTAGAAGAAGCTTGCTGTTCTTGACTTTGACGACTATAAATGTTAATATATGGTAATAAGAAAAATATAGGAGAATAAAAAATGTTACATGTATTAGAACATACTTTAACAGATACAATAAAGATATTACCTTTTTTACTAATAGCATATCTTATAATGGAATATATTGAACATAAAACAACAAAAAAAACCAAAGAAGCAATTAAAAAATCTGGAAAATTTGGACCATTAATAGGAAGTGTTTTAGGCGCATTCCCACAATGTGGCTTCTCAGTTACTGCAACAAATTTATATGCAGGAAGAGTTATAACTCTTGGAACCTTATTCGCAGTATATCTTTCTACTTCAGATGAAATGCTTCCAATATTAATTTCAGAAGGAGTATCAGGTGCATTAATATTCAAAATATTGGGAATAAAAATTTTAATAGGAATAATAGCTGGGTTTATTATAGACTTAATAGTAAATAAATTTTATAAGAACAAAATACAAGACAACAATATAGAAAGTATATGCGAGCACGATCATTGTCACTGCGAAGAAGGAATATGGAAATCTGCTTTAAAACATACAGTAAATATATTTATATTTATATTTGTAATAACCTTAATATTAAATGGAATTATAGAATATGTTGGAGAAGATACACTGTATTCTTTATCAACGAATAATGCAGTATTGAGTATATTAATTGCATGCTTAATTGGCTTAATACCTAATTGTGCATCATCAGTTATATTAACCCAATTGTATTTAGCAAATGTTTTTTCAATGCCAATAATGATAGGCGGCTTGCTTGTAAATGCAGGAGTGGGCTTGCTAGTGTTATTTAAGGTAAACCATAATCAAAAAGAGAATATAAAAATTGTATTGTGCCTATACATAATCGGTGTATTATCTGCAACAGTATTACAATATTTAATTTAATAAATTGGAATCTGAATTATTAATTTAATTGCAAACATTGTAGGGGTCGCCGCCCACGGCGACCCGCATATCAATATTTAAGGGTCGCCCAGGGGTGCGACCCCTACAGATTTTAAAATAAATTTAATCAGACAAATTAAAATTTGTATGTTTTTCAAAATATCTATTTCCGTAAGTATTTCCTTGAAAAAGACCAAAAAATGAGGTAAAATATTTACAATATTTATACAAAGGGGCAGCTATGAAAAAAGTATTGTCAATTGCAGTTTTATTTTTAGTTTTTTTAATAATATATTTTTTACAATCAAATTTTTTTAATTGGTTTAATATTGCAGGCATTAAACCAAATCTTTTTATTATATTAGCTTTATTTATAGGCATATTCATAGGAAATCTATATGGAATACCAATAGCAGTAATTTTTGGTTTACTATTAGACTTTTTCTTGGGTAAAGCCATAGGACTAAATGCTGCAATATTAGTTATATCAGTAATATTACGGATCAGTATTTACAAAAAACTTTTCAAACGATAGTAGAATTACTATAATATTAATGACAGTAGGAGCAACACTTATTTGTGAAACAATATCATATATAATGCAAATTATTATATTAGGAACATCAGTAGAAATATTAGCATTTTTAAAAATACTAGCTATAGAAATTTTATATAACACATTAATAGTAATTATAATATATCCTTTAATACAAAAAGCAGGATTATTACTAGAAAGAATTTTTAATGAAAAAAATATATTAACAAGATATTATTAATAAAATAGCAGAAAGAAGGGAGGTAAACTAATTGGATAAAAGAAATATAAGGTACAATATATTAACGATATTAGTTTATATAATAGGTATTATAATACTAATCCAATTATTTAATCTCCAAATAGTTCATGGCGAAGAATATTTAGAACAATCTAGTTCAAGATTAACAAGAGAAAACACAATATTTGCTGCAAGAGGAAATATTTTAGATAGAAACGGAAATATCATAGCAGGAACAACAACTAGATATAGTTTAGACATATATAAAAGCAAAATAGATACAAATACTTTAAATAGTACACTATTAGATGTAATAAAAGTATTAGAGTCTAACAAAGACACATATAAAGATGAATTTCCAATAAAATTAAACCCTATTGAATTTACTATTAGTGGTGACGAGCTAAAAAAATGGCTAAAAAATAATGAATTAGACGAAAACTTAACAGCAGAACAGGTATTACAAGAATATAAAGAAAAATACGAAATAACAAACGAAAATATAGAAGAAGTAAGAAAAATTATAGCAATAAGATACGGAATAGAAGAAGAAGGCTATAGCAGTATGAGTGCATATACCATATCAAAAAACATAAGCAAAGAAAGTGTAGCAGTATTTGAAGAAAAAAGTGCAAGCTTTCCAGGAATTGCAATATCATCATCACCTATTAGAACATACATTAGAGGAAGCTTAGCATCACACACAATAGGATACATAGCAGCAATAAATGAAGATGAACTAAAACAAAATGAAGGCTATTCAATGAATGATTATATAGGAAAGGCTGGAGTTGAATATGTATTTGAGCCATATCTTAGAGGTGAAAATGGAAAGAAACAAACAGATATGTCAATAGACGGAACAACAACAGGTGAATATATTACAAAAGAGGCAGTCCAAGGAGACGACGTGGTATTAACAATAGATGCAAACTTGCAAGAAACGGCAGAAAAAGCTTTAAAAGATAACATAGAAAAAATAAGAACAGGTGGCTTTAGTGAAACAAGAGATGTAAATGCAGGAGCAGTAGTAGTAGTAGATGTAAAAACTGGAGAAGTGCTCGCACTTGCAAGCTACCCAGACTTTGAACCAGAATTGTTTAGAGATGGTATCAGTACAGAAAAATGGAATGAATATAATCAAGAAGGAAACAGCAGTTTAATAAACAGAACAATTCAAAGTGCTTACGCACCGGGATCTATATTTAAAATGGTATCTGCAATAGCAGGTTTAGAAACAGGAGCAGTAAACAGAACCGAAACAATCTATGACACAGGAGTTTATCCTAAAGGATACCATCCAAAATGTTGGTATTATACAAGATATGGAACAGGACATGGTGCGTTAAATGTGTCGGGTGCAATTAAAAATTCTTGTAACTATTATTTCTATGAATTAATAACAAGAATGGGAATAGAAGACTTAGAAAAATACGCAACATATTTTGGTTTGGGACAAAAAACAAATATAGAATTACCTGGAGAAGTTTCAGGAACACTTGCAGGCAAAACGTTATATGATAAACTTGGAGAAACATGGTATTACGGAAATTCGTTATCAGCGGTAATTGGACAAGCAGAAAACAATTTCACACCAATGCAAATAGCAAGATATATAGCAATGCTTGCAAATGGAGGAAAAGCAATAAATATTACAATAATAAAGGATATTATACATGAAGACGGAACAAAAGAAGATAAAAATGCTGTAAAACAATATGTTAATAACAAATTAGGTTTGACAGAAGTAAACACTGAAAACTTAGATATAAAGCAAGAAAACTTAGATGCTGTATTAGAAGGTATGAAATCTGTTACAACAGAAACAGGAGGAACAGCATACGGGGTATTTAGAGATTTCGATATAGAAGTAGGAGGAAAAACTGGCTCTTCAGAGGTAGGAGATAAAGTAAATGCTTGGTTTGCAGGGTTTGCGCCATTTGACGACCCTGAAATAGCAGTAGTAGTAATGGTAGAAAACGGAGCACATGGATCATATACAGCAGAAGTAGCAAAAGAAATAATAGAAGAGCACTTTAAGCTAAAAGAAGATATTAAAGAAGATGTAACAGCTAGTCCAGACACTGAGCAAGCAAATTAGAGTAAAAAAGGAGGTAAATAATGAGAAATCCAGTTGGAATAAGTATGAAAAAGGATGAAATCATGATTAGAATAAGCGAAAAAGCAACATATGAAGAAAGTATAGAATGCTTAAACAAAAAAATACCAGCACTAAAAAAATTATATAAAACAGAAAAAACACCTATATTTGTAACAGGGAAAATACTAAAAAACAAAGAAATAGACGAAATTAGAAAAATAATAACCGATGCAATAGATGTAGAAGTTTCTTTTGACAGTCCAAAAGTATTAGGCTTACATGGAATAAAAAAAGTTTTTGAAAAAGAAGTAGAAACATCCGAGACAAAATTTTATAAAGGAAGTCTAAGATCAGGTAAAAAAGTAGAATTTGAAGGAAGCCTTATAATTTTAGGAGACGTAAATGGAGGAGCAGAAGTAATAGCAGGAGAAAACATTGTAATATTAGGAGCTTTAAGAGGACTTGCACATGCCGGAGCAAAAGGAAATAAAAAGGCAATAATAGCAACAAACAAAATAGAATGTCCACAATTAAGAATAGCAAATATAGTAAAAGAAATAGAAAAATCAGACTTAGAATCAGAACAAGAATACAAATTTGCATATGTAGACGAAGAAAATCAAATTGTATTAGAATAAAAATTGTACCTTATCTGATTTAAATTTTATATTCGCTCCCAGAGATTTATTTATATTTTTTCTCACGCGCCCCCACTGCGCAGATTATGTAAAAAAATTTTAGCTGGTGCAAAATTTTTTAACAAAATCTAAGCTTGTCGGTCCCCACCCGTAACCCGCTCGAAAAATATAAATGGAAATCTCTTCGCGCTACTCTATAATTTAAAATCATCAATTTAATGAAAATTTTAATTTTCATTAAAAGGTTAAAATATAAAAATATTAATTTTGACAAATAATGGTCCGACAGCCCATTGAGGCGGGGGAATACCCGCGTATGCCTTGGAGGACATTATTTTCAAAATTCATATTTTATATTTATTTTAATAATTAGAAATTTCTGCAATAAAACTTGTTACACAAAATTTATTTTATGAAAGAAGCAGCATAATCAAAGAAATAAATAAAAATTGATCCTTTACTCCCTCGTTGTACAAAAAAAGTAAAAGACAAATTAATAATATATCATCAAAATGTAAATTAAGACCAAAAAATTGAAAACAAAAATCTTGATTACCAAAAGGCAAAGCATTAATAAAAGAATCCATTATTTTTTCTTGTCACCACCCATAAAAGGGAAAACATCCATAACCTTACTCATATTCATAAGCTGAATATATTGATCTACTTTTGATTTCCTACTTTCATTCAAATATGGTTTTAAAGACTGCAGAAGATTAGCTCTAGGGTCATCCTTTACATTCATTTTATCTATAATTGATTTCATTTTCATAATAGTTTCAAAATCAATTCCACTAGTATTAAAAGAATTATCTTGAGTTTTAGAAGAACCAGACGAATTATTCACATTTTGAGAGCTGCTATTAGAATCATTAGAAGAACTATTAAACATATTCATCAAATTATTTAACATATCAGGCGAAATGTTATTTTGGCTTGCCATATTATTTATTTTCTCAAAAACATCTGACATATCCTCATTACTCAAGAATCATCAGCTCCTTACTTATTATTGTTATTGTTAATATGTTTTAAAATATCCTCTTTACTATTTGACTTTAGAATTTGATTTGCTTTAGCAATTCCTTCCTCTAAGTCCTTTTTATCCATTTTAGAAAGCATAGACATTAGTTTTGCCATATCTAGATTATTATTATTCAAAGCAATCCCTCCATTAAAATATATGTATTAACAATATAGTATATTCAATTAAATAAAAAAGGTTACAAAAAAAAGACCTAATTAAGGTCATAAAAAAATTGGAATTTAATTGAGAAATGAGAAGTGAGAAATTAGGGCAAAGTCTGCGAAGACGGTCCCTGAAATCTCACCGCTCACCTCACACATCTCACCGCTAAATTTACCTTACTATCATATTTTCTCTTCCTGCACCTGTTCCTATAAACTTAACAGGAACACCTGTATACTCTTCAATTCTTTTTAAATAAACTTTTGCATTTTCAGGTAACTCTTCAAATGTTTTACAATTACTTATATCACCAAAATTACCATCAAATTCTTCGTAAACAGCAGTAGAATTATTTAAGAAATCACTGTTTGTAGAAAAATTAGTAGTTTCTTTACCATTATGGTTATATGCAACACATAATTTAATTCTATCTAATTTACCAATTGTATCAACATGATTTACAGCAAGACCAGTTAATCCATTTAAACGAACAACATATTTTAAAGCCACCAAGTCAAGCCATCCACATCTTCTAGGCCTTTTAGTTGTTGTACCATACTCATGGCCTAATTCTCTTATTAAATCACCAACTTCGTTATCTTGTTCTGTAACATATGGACCAGCTCCAACTCTAGAAGAGTATGCTTTTAAAACACCATAAACTTCACCAATATCCTTTGCACCAACACCACTACCTGTACAAACACCACCAATTGAAGGGTTAGAAGAAGTAACAAAAGGATAGCTTCCAAAATCGATATCAAGTAGGCTTGCTTGAGCACCCTCACAAAGCACTTTTTTACCGTTATCCAAAGCATCATGGATTAAAGTAATAGTATCTGTGATATAAGGTTTTAAAATCTCAGCATAACCTTTGTAATCGTTAAGAGTCTTATTTAAATCTATCTTTTCATGTCCATAAGCTTCAAAAATTTTATTTTTATTATTTATATTAAAAGTCAAAAGTTCTTCAAATTTATCAGAGATTAAATCTTCTGCACGAATTCCAGACCTTTCATACTTATCACAATATGCAGGGCCTATTCCTCTTGCAGTAGTACCAATTTTATTTGCACCTCTATTTTCTTCCAAAAGTTTGTCCATTTCAATATGATAAGGAAGAATAATATGGGCTTTATCACTAATACGTAAATTATTTACTGAATATCCATTTTCCTTTAAATTATTAATTTCTTCAATTAAAACCTTAGGATCAACAACAACACCATTTCCAATTATAGCTAAAGTTCCTTTATTTAAAATACCTGATGGAATTAGATGAAAAGCAAATTTTTTACCATCAACTTCAATAGTATGACCGGCATTATTTCCTCCAGAACATCTAATAGCTAAATCAGAATTTGTTGCAAGATAATCAATTATTTTACCTTTTCCTTCGTCACCATAAAAAGTACCTAAAACTACATCAACCTTTGACCTTGCCACCATAAAAACCTCCATTCGAGCAATTTAAATGCTCTAACAAATAAAATATGTCCTTCTAAAAAACGAAGAACATAATTATTATCATATAAAAAGACTAAAAAGTCAATACAAAAAACAGGGAAAAAGGGGTCAGACCCCTTTTTCCCTGTTTTTTTCTATAATCTAAAACTATTAGGAAGTAAATCTTCTACTGTATATTCTTCTATCTTATCATTTTCAGAAAGTACATAAATTTTGAAATCCTTATCCACAAATTCATTCATAAATTGCCTACAATATCCGCAAGGAAGACAATTATCTAATTTGGTTAGATCACTTCCTCCACATACTATGATGTAATCAAAACTTCTTTCACCTTCAGAAAGAGCTTTTACAAAAGCAACTCTTTCAGCACATATTGCTTGAATCCCGCTATTTTCTATATTACAACCAGAATAAACTTTGCCAGACTTAGCTTTCAAAGCACAACCTACATAATACTTACTATAAGGTGCATAAGCGTTTCTTCTCACATTTTTAGCAATTTCAATTTCTTTAGTTAAATCCATAAAAAAACCTTCTTTCATTTTGTATTATAGCCAACTAAATTACCAAAGTCAAATAAATTGTAATTTGTAGGTTTAATTAATTGCAAATGTTGTAGGGGTCGCCGCCCTCGGCGACCCGAAAATATTGGTATGCGGGTCGCCGAGGGCGGCGACCCCTACAATCGTTCCAAAAAATTTGTATTACAAATTTCAATTTGTAACAATTTCTGTAAACCCTTCATAAAATATAGCAAAAAAGATAGAAGAAAGGATGAAGTAAAAATGCTTAGTTACATAATAGAAGGGGGAAATAGATTAGAAGGAGTTCTTGAAACTTCAGGTTCAAAAAATGCATCTTTACCAATAATAGCGGCGAGCATTTTAAATGAAGGTGTTAGTAAATTATATAATGTTCCTAATATACATGATACCCAAATAACATTAAAAATATTAAAGATTTTGGGTTGCAAAGTTGATAAAAAGAATGGTAAAATAATAATTGATTCAAGTAAAATGGATAATCATAAGATTCCAGAAGACTTAATGAGGCAAATGAGATCATCAGTAGTTCTTGCAGGAGCAATACTAGCTAGATTTAAAAACGTAGTATTTTCATATCCAGGAGGGTGCGACATAGGAGCAAGACCAATAGATTTACATTTAAAGGCATTAAGAAAACTAGGAATAGATATAGAAGAAACTGCAGGATATGTTAAATGTAAATGCGAAGAAGTAGTAGGAGCAGATATACATCTAGATTTTCCATCAGTTGGAGCAACAGAAAATATAATACTAGCATCCGTATTTGCTAAGCGGAGAAACAGTACTTACAAATGCAGCAATGGAACCAGAAATAAAAGATTTGCAGAATTTTTTGAATAGAATGGGAGCCAAAATAGAGGGCGCAGGAACAAATGTAATTAAAATAACGGGAGTAAAAAAACTAAAAGATGTAAGTTATAATGTTATGCCAGACAGAATTGAAGCAGGAACATTATTATGTGCAACTGCAATAACCGGAGGAAAGCTTGAGCTAAACAATGTTATACCAGAACATATAGGACCAATACTTAATAAATTAGAAGAATGTGGTTGCAAACATGAAAGCAATAAAAACTCAGTAAGATTAGAAGCACCAAAAAGATTAAAAGGAATAGATATAAAAACAATGCCATATCCAGGTTTCCCAACAGATATGCAATCAGTATTTACAAGTGTTCTTTGCCTAGCAAAGGGAACTTCAATAGTTGTTGAAAATATATTTGAAAATAGATATAAATACACAAACGAATTAAAAAGAATGGGAGCTAAAATAAATATAGAAGGAAAAATTGCAATAGTTAAAGGAGTAAGAAAATTAACAGGAGCAGTAGTAGACGCAACAGACTTAAGAGGAGGAGCAGCAGTAGTAGTTGCAGGACTTGCAGCAAAAGGGAAAACAAGAGTTAATAACATTGAATATATATTAAGAGGATATGAAAACTTAGACAAAAAGCTAAACAAAATTGGAGCAAATATAAAGATAGAATAATAAAACCTTGTAACAAGGAGTAGAGGATAAGAAAACTGACATCACTAGCGGTTCAAGTATGGGGATGTATCTTATCCACTTAGAAGGACCAAGAGGAAAGATGCGTCCCCTTACAAATAAGGAGGAAATCTATGAAAAAATCTAAAGGAGAAACTGTAGATTTACTTTATTTAAATAAAAGTGATACCAAGAAAAAAGCAAAAAATACAAAATCAACCAGTAGAAGTACGCAAAGAAATAAAAAACAAAAAACAAATGGCAACATAAAACAGGCTAATAATACAAAAATAAATTTAGATAACGAAATTATTATAGGTTTAACTCCAAAAGTATCTGAATCAAAGCAAACAAATAATGTAAAAAAACAAGTAAAAAAGAAAGTAAACAAAAGCAAAAAACCAAACACAAAAGTAACAAAAAGAGATGCAAAAAAAAGAAAAATTAAATTAAAAATAGTAAAATGGACAACCCTTTTAATTTTGTTAGTTGTAGCTATAATATTATTTATGTTGTCAGATATATTTAATATAAAGCAAATAATTGTTAACAATAACAGCAAAGTGTCAACAGAAGAAATAATAAATTTATCTACATTGCAAACCAATAAGAATATGTTTAAAACTACAAACAGAACTATAAGAGAAGGAATTAAATCAAATCCTTATATAGAAGATGTTAAAATAAAAAGAAATTTAAATGGAACAGTAACTTTAGAAATAACCGAAAGAGTTCCAACATATATGCTAAATTTTGCAAATGGATATGTTTATATAAACAACCAAGGATATATGCTAGAAATATCCGAAGAGAAAATTGATGTTCCAGTAATAACAGGTTTTCAAACACCAGCAGATACGATTAAAGCGGGGAATAGACTAATAGAAGAAGATTTGAAAAAATTAGGTGATGTAATAAAGATAATGGAATCTGCAAAAAGTAATTCAATTGCAAATTTAATCACTCAAATAGATATTACAGATTCAGAGAATTATAAATTAACATTAGAAAGTGAATCAAAAACTGTACAGTTTGGAAGCGCAACAGACATTAATATTAAATTATTAAGAGTAAAAGCATTATTAGAAGAAGAAAAAGGAAAAGAAGGTGAAATTTATTTTCAAGATGCAAATAAAACAGTATTTAGAGAAGAAGTTTAAAAATGAAAAGATAATAAGCAAAAATAAAATTGCTATAATTTTGCGGATTAGTGTGTATGATTTTAACAATAGCAATATGTGTACAAATAAACACAATAGAATCTGCAACACAAACGGTTGGAACAACATTAAATGATAATAGTGGTTTAAGAGATGAATTGTTAAACTTACAAGGATCATATGAATCATTATACAAACAATTAGAAGATAAACAAAAAGAGTTAGAAGAAACAAGACAAATAGCAGTATCAAATAATGATACAGATACACAAAACGAAACAGAAATAAAAAATAATCAAAAACTTTTAGGACTAACAGAAATCTCAGGACCAGGGTACATTATAACATTAGATGAAAACAGAGAAGTAAATAGCAACGAAGTATTAAATATAAGTGGATATTTAGTTCATGCAACAGATTTACTATATATAGTAAACGAATTATTTAACGCAGGAGCTGACGCAGTATCAATTAATGATCAAAGAGTCGTAAGTACTACATCAATACTATGTGATGGAAATATAGTAAGAATAAATCGGAGAAATGGTTGGAGTTCCAATAGTAATAAAAGCAATAGGATATCCAGAAAGATTAGAACCTGCTCTAGATAGACCAGGAGGATATTTACAACTTATGGCAAACGATGGAGTAAAAATAACTACAGAAAAGAGTGATAATGTAACTATTCCTAAATATGAAGGAGTATACAGTAGCGAGCATTTAACAAGAGGTGATGAATAGTTGAAAAAAGGACAAATTACAATAACGGTAACAATAGGTTTAGTAATATTGATATTAACAGCAGTAATATTTATACAATTTAAAACAATTAATCAAACAGATATTACATCTCTAGAAAATATGAGAGAAGATGAATTAAGAACAGAAATAAGCAATTTTAAAACAAAAATAGAAGAAGTAAACGGTCAAATAAAAGAAACTGATGCAACTATTTTAGAATATCAAGAAGCAATAAATTCAAATAAACAAGCATCTGAACTTTTAGTCAAAGAATTAGAAAAACAAAATAATCTTTTAGGTAAAAACGACGTACAAGGAAGCGGAGTTATAGTAACATTAACAGATACAAGAGCACAAAAAATTAATTCAGAAGATTTAAGAACATTACTTAATGAACTAAAACTTGCAGGAGCAGAAGCAATTTCTATAAATGGACAAAGAATAGTATATGATTCATATATTGTAGATATAGAATCAACATTTATTAGTGTAAATGGTGTAGGTTTAGTATCCCCATATGAAGTAAAAGCAATAGGAGATCCAACATACTTAGAAAGTGGACTATCTAAAAAACAATATGGATATATAGACACAAAACTAGAAGAAGGAAAAGATGTTACATTACAAAGACAGGACAATATAGTTATAAATAAATATAACGGAGATTTAAATATGGAATACGCAAATTAAAACGAGGGATATTCCTCAAACTATGAGGAATATCCGTGACTGAGGTTTGTCCCTCAAACCTTATATAAATGATGTAGGGGCGACCTGTGGTCGTCCGCTCTGCAAAGAAATTTCTAAAATAAGAAGGAGGAAAATATAAAATGATAATAATAGCAATAGTAATTGGTTGTGTGTTAGGAGCAATAATAGGACTAAATGCTCCAACAATATCTTATACATACTCAGGGTATTTAGCAATTGCAATAGTAGCAGCATTAGACTCAGTATTTGGAGGGCTAACATCTGTATTAAAAGGTAACTTTAATTTAAAAATATTCTTATCAGGATTTTTTGGTAATGCAATTTTATCAATGCTTCTAACATGGCTAGGAGTTAAACTGAATGTAGATATATACTTAGCAGCAATAGTAGTATTTGTAGGAAGAATGTTTACAAACCTTGCGATAATACGTAGATATTACATAGAAAAATGGAGCAAAAAGGAAGTAAAAGAGGAAATAAAAAATGAGAATGAGAAGAAAACCATGGGTTAGAGCAGAACTTGCAGAAAGTGAGTTTTTCATAGACGACCCAACTTTAAATATAGGAAACTGGCATAGTAAATACAAAAGAAAAGGACCTTTGCACTTAGAATTAGGATGCGGAAAAGGAAGTTTTATAGCTAAACTCGCAGCTAAAAACCCAAACATAAATTATTTAGCAATAGATATAAAAAGCGAAGTGCTAGGATTAGCAAAAAGAAATGTAGAAAAAGAATATTTGCAAGCTCAAAGAGAAATTGATAATGTGTTATTAACAGCATACGAAATTGAAATAATACAAAACATATTAAACGAAAAAGACATTGTAGATAGAATATATATTAATTTTTGCAATCCATGGCCAAAGCCAAGGCACAATAAAAAAAGACTAACATATCCAAGGCAACTAGAAAAATACAAAATATTTTTAAAACAAGGACGGAGAAATATACTTTAAAACAGACGACTATAATTTATATAAAGCAACAATAAAATATTTGCAAGAAACCGGGTTTAAAATAATAAAACAAACAGAAGACTTGCAAAATGAACCAATATGGGAAAACAATATAAAAACAGAACACGAAAAAATGTTTGAAGAACAAGGAATTACAACAAAAGCTCTAATTGCAAAATTACTGTAGGAAATATAGCTACATCCAAAAATAAATTAATTGCAAACGTTGTAGGGGTCGCACCCTTGGGCGACCCGCTCTTCGAAGAAATTTCTAAATATAAATATAATCTGTTAAAAACATAAATTTATTACGCTCCTCGGCATCAATACGTGTTTTAGCAATTCTAGCGGAAAAATGAACGAGCCTCTCGGTAACCGCTTCCTCCTTCAATTTTCCTTAAGAATTGCACAAACACTCCTCTCACATTCGTCGCTTCATAAATTGATGTGTTTTAACAGATTTATAATATTTTTGCATTTAATATTAAAATTTAGTTTGAACAATAACAAAACAATAAAAAATATAACGCAAATACAATAAAAAATATAACGCAAATACATTGAAAAAAATGTCGTTATATAATATAATCATACTGTAAAAACATTGTAGGGGCGGACGCCTCTGTCCGCCCGCAAAAAAATGTAGGGACAGCAACCTGCTGTCCGTCCGTTGATAAAGGAGGATATTCATGGAAAAGAGTTTTAGCGAAAGCTATAAAGCAGCAGGAGTAGACGTTACAGCAGGATACAAAAGTACAGAACTAATGAAAAAAGCAGTACAAGCAACATATACAAATTCAGTTATATCAGATATAGGAGGATTTGGAGGGCTTTATGCGCCACAAATTAAAGATATGGAAGAACCAATTTTAGTTTCAGGAACAGATGGAGTAGGAACAAAACTAAAATTGGCTTTTTTAATGGACAAACATGGTACAATAGGAGAAGACTGTGTAGCAATGTGTGCAAACGATGTAATTTGTACAGGAGCAAGTCCAATGTTCTTTTTAGACTACATGGCACTTGGCAAAAACGTACCAGAAAAAGTAGCAACAATAGTAGCAGGAGTAGCAGAAGGTTGTAAAAAAGCAAATTGCAGTTTAATTGGTGGAGAAACAGCAGAAATGCCAGGATTTTATCCAATAGACGAATATGATTTAGCAGGATTTTGTGTCGGTGTAGTAGATAAAAAGAAGATAATAGATAATAAAACAATAGAGGTAGGAGATAAAGTAATAGGCCTTGCATCATCAGGAGTACACTCAAATGGATTTTCATTAGTTAGAAAAGTATTTGATATAAACAAAGAAAACCTAAATGAATACATAGAAGAATTAGGAACAACACTTGGAGAAGCTTTGCTAAAACCTACAAAAATATATGTAAAACCAATACTTAAACTAATAGAAGAAGTTAAAGTAAAAGGAATATCACATATAACAGGTGGTGGCTTTTATGAGAATATGCCAAGAATGTTAAGAAAAGGAGTGGCATTAAAAATAGATAAAAACTCATATAAAGTACCAGAAATATTTAACCTAATTGCAAAAAAAGGAAATATTCCAGAAAGAGATATGTACAACACATTTAACATGGGAATAGGAATGTGCGTAATAGTTTCAGCAAACGAAGCAGAAAAAGCAATAAAAATACTAAACGAAGCAGGAGAAGAAGCACATTTGATTGGAGAGGTTATAGAAGGAAATAAAGAAATTATAATTAAATAAATTGTAGTTTAGATTATAAAATTAAATTTATTTTTAGGTTCGCTCCCAGAGATTTATTTATATTTTTTCTCGCGCGCCCCAACTGCACGGAGACTGTAATAAAATTTGCTATACGCAAATTTGTATAACATTCTCCAGCTTGTCGGTCCCCACCCGTAACCCGCTCGAAAAATATAAATAGAAATCTCTTCGCGCTACTCTACAATTTAAAATCATCAATTTAATGAAAATTTTAATTTTCATTAAAGGGTTAAAATATAAAAATATTAATTTTGACAAATAATGGTCCGACAGTCCTTTGAGACGGGGGAATACCCGCGTATGCCTTGGAGGACATTATTTTCAAAATTCATATTTTATATTTATTTTAATAATAAGAAATGTATGTAATTAATCTAATCACAAAAGCTATAAATAAAGGAGGAAATTTAAAAATGGTAAGACGTATCTATGTACAAAAAAAACCAGGATTTGATATTGAAGCAAAAGGATTATTAGAAGACTTAAGAGAAAATCTTTTATTGGAAAACCTAAAAGATGTAATTTTATTAAATAGATATGATGTAGAAGGAATATCTGAAGAAGTATTTAACCAAGCAAAAAACACAGTATTTTCTGAACCACAAGTAGATGAATACTTCGAAGAAGAATATCCATTCCAAAAAGAAGATAAAATATTTGGAGTAGAATATTTACCAGGACAATTTGACCAAAGAGCAAACTCTTTATCAGAATGTTTGCAAATACTAACAGAAGGGAATAAACCTGCATCAAAAAGTGCAAAAATATATATTCTTAAAGGAAATTTAAGTACAGAAGAAGTAGAAAAAATTAAAAAATATATAATAAATCCTGTAGACTCAAGAGAATGCACATTAGACAAGCTTGCTTCAGTTGAAGACGAACAAACCGTGCCAGAAGATGTAGCAGTAGTAAAAGGTTTTATACATATGACAGAAGAAGACTCAAAAAAATTCTATGATAAATACGGCTTTGCAATGGACATGGAAGATTTAAAATTCTGCCAAAAATATTTTAGAGACACAGAAAAAAGAGACCCTACAATTACAGAAATGAAAATGATAGATACATATTGGTCAGACCATTGTAGACATACAACATTTTTAAGTAAATTAGAAAAAGTAGAAATCAATTGGGATTTAGCAAACGAAATATATGAAGACTATAAAAAATCAAGAGAATATGTATATGACGGAAAAAAAGCAAAAGATATATCTTTAATGGATATTGCAACAATAGCAGTAAAAGAACTAAAGAAAAAAGGAATGCTAAAAGATTTAGACGAATCAGAAGAAATAAATGCATGCAGTATAAAAGCAGAAATTTTAGTAGATGGAAAACCAGAAGAATATTTAATAATGTTCAAAAACGAAACACATAATCACCCAACAGAAATAGAGCCATTTGGTGGAGCAGCAACCTGCTTGGGCGGTGCAATAAGAGATCCGTTATCTGGAAGAGTATATGTATACCAAGCAATGAGAGTAACAGGTTGCGGAGACCCAAGAACATCTGTAAAAGATACGCTTCCAAATAAACTACCACAAAGAAAACTAACAAACGAAGCAGCACGTGGATATAGTTCATATGGAAATCAAATAGGACTTGCAACAGGAGAAGTTGTAGAAATATATCATCCAGGATATGTAGCAAAAAGAATGGAAATAGGAGCCCTTGTTGGAGCAGCACCAAAAGAAAATGTAGTAAGAAAAGAACCTAAACCAGGAGATGTAGTTGTTTTACTTGGTGGAAGAACAGGAAGAGATGGTTGTGGAGGAGCAACCGGATCTTCAAAAGCACATAATAGCAAATCACTTACAACATGCGGAGCAGAAGTACAAAAAGGAAATGCACCAGAAGAAAGAAAAATACAAAGATTATTTAGAAATCCAGAAGTAACAAAACTAATAAAAAGATGCAATGATTTCGGCGCAGGTGGTGTTTCCGTAGCAATTGGAGAACTTGCAGACGGATTAGAAATAAATCTTGATAAAGTTCCAAAAAAATATGAAGGATTAGACGGAACAGAACTTGCAATATCAGAATCACAAGAAAGAATGGCAGTAGTAATAGAAGAAAAAGATACGCAAAAATTTCAAGAACTTGCATCAAAAGAGAACTTAGAATCAACAGTAGTTGCAAAAGTTACAGAAGAGCCAAGAATGAAAATGTACTGGAGAGGGAAAATAATAGTTGACCTATCAAGAGAATTTTTAAACACAAACGGAACGGTAAAAATAGCAAACGCTAAAATAGAAAAACCAGAAGGACTAGAAAACTACTTTAAAGGAAACAAAAGGGGACAGACCTCTTTCGTTTCAGAAAAACAAAACTGCATAAAAACCACAGGAAGCAATTGTTCTAAAACAGAAAGATGGAAAAAAGTTGTATCAGATTTAAACTGCTGTTCACAAAAAGGATTAGTAGAAAGATTTGATAGTACAATAGGTGCAGGAACAGTATTAATGCCATTCGGAGGCAAATACCAACTAACACCTACAGAAGCAATGTGCGCAAAAATACCAACTTTAAAAGGCTATACAAATTCAGGAACAATAATGAGTTTTGGGTACGACCCATATTTATCAGAAATTAGCCCATTACATGGAGCAATATATGCAGTAATAGACTCACTTTCAAAATATGTAGCATGTGGAGGAGACTACAAAAAAGCATGGTTTACATTCCAAGAGTATTTCGAGAAATTAAGAAACGAACCTACAAGATGGGGGAAACCTCTAGCAGCACTATTGCGGAGCATATTTAGTACAAGAAAAGCTTGGACTTGCATCGATAGGTGGAAAAGACTCTATGTCAGGTTCATATAACGAACTAGACGTACCACCAACACTTACATCATTCTGCATAGGAGTTGTAGATACAAATAAAGTAGTATCAAACGAATTTAAAAATACAAACTCAAAAGTGTACTTACTAAAAACTAAATACACAGAAGACTTTATACCAGACTTTGAAGACTTAAAAGAAAACTATGAAATAGTATACAAATTAATAAATGCAGGAAAAGCAATCTCAGTTGCAACAATAAGACAGTATGGAATAGCAGACACATTAAGTAAAATGTGTTTTGGAAATAAAATAGGATTTGAATTTAAAGCAGATAAATGCTTATTTAAACCACGTTATGGTTCATTTATAATAGAAGCAAAAGAAGAACTAAACACAGATAAATTAGAACTATTGGGAATAACAACAAAAGAAAAAACAATAAAAATATCTGAAAATGAAATCTTAGATTTAGAAGAGCTAATAAAAATATGGGAAGAACCATTAGAAAAGGTATTCCCAACAAATGCAAAATCAAATTATACAGAAATCCAAAACATATTATATAACCCTGTAGGGGTCGCACCCCAGGGCGACCCGAATGAAGAAAACAAATCAATACACAAGTTACATATATCAAAACCAAAAGTATTTATTCCAGTATTTCCAGGAACAAACTGCGAATATGATTTAAGCAAAGCCTTTGAAGACGCAGGAGCAGAAGTAAACACTTTAGTATTCAAAAACTTAAAACAAAACGATATAAAAGAATCAATATTAGCAATGGAAAAAGAAATAAACAAAGCACAAATAATAATGCTACCTGGAGGATTTAGTGCAGGAGACGAGCCAGACGGTTCAGGTAAATTTATAGCAACAATATTTAGAAATCCAAGACTTAAAGAAGCAATAAACAAGCACCTAAAAGAACAGGACGGATTAATTCTTCGGAATATGTAATGGATTCCAAGCATTAATAAAACTAGGACTAGTACCATATGGAGAAATAATAGAAACAAATTCGAGTATGCCAACACTAACATATAATGACATTGCAAGACACCAATCAAAATTAGTAACAACAAAAGTAGTATCAAAACTATCCCCATGGTTTAATAAAGTAGAACTTGGAGAAGAATTTGTAATACCAATATCACATGGAGAAGGAAAATTCGTAGCAAACCAAGATGTATTGCAAGAACTAATAAAAAACGGACAAATAGCAACACAATACGTAGATGAAAAAGGGAATGCAACATATGATATAGAATATAACCCAAACGGTTCTCTATACGCAATAGAAGGAATAACAAGCAAAGACGGAAGAATACTTGGAAAAATGGGACACTCAGAAAGATGTTACAGAGGAAATATAATAAACATACCAGGAAACATGAACCAAAAACTATTCGAATCAGGAGTAGAATATTTTAAATAGGGACAGTCCCCATGCGACATTTTGTCGCAAAGGGGACGCACATTAAACGTGATTTGCAATTTGTAGTAATGGGCTATACCACAAAAGGTAGGAGCGTTAAAGTATATACAAAGAAGCTGTTTAAAATAATGAAAAAGAATCAATGGATAGATATAAAAAAATTTAATATTGCAATTGGTAAGATAATGGAAATAGGGAAAATATTGTGAGGACTAATAAAATACTATACTAAAAACAATAAAACATTACAAAAACAAATATAACACATAATGCATGTTAAAAATGGATATAGAAAAGTATTTCCAAAATATAGACAAAGATATATTGGTAAAAATACTAAAAAGAAAAATAAATGATAAAAAAATAATGTGGCTTACAGAGGATAGAATATACTCAAATGGAGGAAAAAATGATCTCTAATTGAAACTTATACAATCAAATTATGTAAATATCAATTTTTTTGATTGAAAATCTTCCTAATTTGTAATAAAATATAAAACGTGGGCAAAAATAGAAAGAGGTGAAATATTTGAAGTATAGATATAAACCAGAAAGTGTATGTTCTCGAGAAATGATTTTTGACATAGAAGGAGATATTATAAAATCAGTAAAAATAATCGGCGGATGTGCACGGAAACACAGCAGGAGTTTCAAAATTAGTAGCAGGAATGAAGATAAAAGATGTAATTAAAAAACTAAAAGGAATACCTTGTGGAATAAAAGGAACATCATGTCCAGATCAGCTTGCAAAAGCTTTAGAAGAATATTTGAATTAGGAGGAATTTAGAGATTATAAAAATAGCATTTTTTGATACAAAGGAATATGATAAAAAATTATTTGATGAATACAATAAACATTATGGTTATGATATAACATATTTAGAGTCAAAATTAAATAGTGAAACAGCACCACTTGCAAAAGGATATGATGCTGTATGTATATTTGTAAATGATAGAGTTGATGAAAAAACAATAAATATATTAAAAGAGTGTGGAGTAAAATTAATAGCCTTAAGGTGTGCTGGATATAACAATGTTGATATAAAAAAATTAGGCGACGGTTTAACTGCTGTTAGAGTTCCTGCATATTCACCATATGCAGTTGCAGAACATACAACGGCATTACTACTTAGCATTGATAGAAAAATATATAAAGCATATCAAAGAACAAGAAAATACAACTTTACATTAAATGGACTTTTAGGATTCGATATACATGGAAAAACAGTAGGAGTAATAGGGTCTGGAAAAATTGGAAAAGCATTTATAAGCATAATGAAAGGTTTTGGAACAAGAATACTTGCATATGATAAATTTCAAGACGAAAAAGCAACAAAAGAAATGGGATTTGAATATGTAGATTTAGATACATTATACAAAGAATCAGACATAATATCTCTTCATTGTCCACTAACAGATGAAAACTATAAGATGATAAACGAAGAATCTTTAAATAAAATGAAAGATGGAGTTATTTTATTAAACACAAGTAGAGGTAAATTAATAGATACAAAAAGTTTAATAAAAAAATTGCAAGAAGGTAAAATTGGTGGATTAGGATTAGACGTGTACGAAGATGAAGAAGAATTCTTCCTAAATGATATGTCTAACTCATATATAAGAGACGAAGAATTATCAATCTTACTTACAATGCCAAATGTAGTAGTAACATCACATCAAGCATTTTTCACACAGGAAGCATTAAACAAAATAGGATTAGATACATGCGAAAACATAAAAGAATTTTTTGAAACAGGAGATTGCAAAAATAAAGTACAATAAATTTGATAAAGACTAAAAAGGAAAAAGACTAGGAAATGCACTC
Organism: uncultured Clostridia bacterium; assembly: GCA_944391865.1. Classification (GTDB taxonomy): domain Bacteria; phylum Bacillota; class Clostridia; order TANB77; family CAG-508; genus CAG-452. The sequence continues at coordinate 173 of CALXVD010000021.1, read as the reverse complement.
CTAGTCTTTTTTATGTTTTTTTATGAACAACATTATTGCTTAAGCTATAATTATTATAGCTTATAATTTAATATATGTCAAGATAAACAATCTTATTCTGTATTTAATTTATGATAAAATCACCTTAAAAGTTTAGAAACGAATATTTCACCCTAGATGTATAAAAATAGAAA
>CALXVD010000020.1 GCA_944391865.1 uncultured Clostridia bacterium | reverse complement strand
GTTGAACTTACAATGGAAATGGATAAAACTATAATAGATTTACCAATTAAAGCAGAAAATGCAAAGAAAGTAATAGATGTTCTATATAATGAACCAATAATTAATAGAAAAAAGATGGAAATAACAAATATAAGGCCATCAACATTGAAAGATACAGTATTTTAATAGAAATCAACATATGATTCTTGTTAAGAACGCTAATCTTTGATATACTAATACTCAAGGTGAAGAGATGATAGCAGAAGTAATTATAAATACAATAGCAAAAGAATTAAATAGAACATATGACTATATAGTACCAAACTCTATTTTAAATGAAATAAAAATAGGGTCTAGGGTTTTTATGCCATTTGGAAGAAAAAAGCAAGAAGAAGGCTTTGTTATCGGTTTTAAAGAAGAATCACAATATGCAAACAAGGAAATTATAAATATAGAAGATAATATTTTAACAAAAGAAAATATAGAACTTGCAAAACTAATGGCCAAAAGGTATTTTTGCAACATTTCAGATTGTATAAGGCTTATGCTACCACCAGGAAATACAACTAAAAACATAGCAAACAGAACAAAAGACAAAACTGCAAATTTTGTATATCTAAAAAAAGAGATAGAAGAAATAGAGTTTGAAATAGAGCAAAACAGAATAAAATCAGAAAAACAAAAAAGAATTTTAACCTTTTTATTTGAAAATGAAGGTATTCATATACAAGATTTAGAATTAATAACAGATACAAGTAGAAGTATTATAAAAACATTAGAAAAAAATGGATATATAGAAATAATAGAACAAAAAATAGAAAGAAATCCATTTATACATAAAGCAGTAAGAAGAGATACTTCTTTAAAATTAACAGATGAACAGCAATATGCTTTTGATAAAATCAAAAATAGTAAATATAAAGAATTTTTAATATATGGAGTAACTGGCTCGCGGAAAAACAGAAATTTATTTGCAATTAATAGAAAACGCAATAAAAGAAGGAAAAAAAGCAATAATGCTTGTTCCAGAAATATCTTTAACACCACAAATGGTAGATAGATTCCTTGCAAGATTTGGAGACTGTATAGCAGTTTTACATAGCAAACTTTCGGTAGGAGAAAGGCATGATCAATGGATTAAAATAAAAGAAGGAAAGGCAAAAATTGTAATAGGTGCAAGGTCTGCAATTTTTGCACCTATAAATAATTTAGGAATAATAATAATAGATGAAGAACACGACTCTTCGTATAAATCTGATATGTCACCACGATTTAATGCAAAAGATATTGCGAAATTTTTAGCTAAACAGAATAATATACCATTAGTTTTGCGGAAGTGCTACACCAGATTTAGGAACATTTACTAAAGCAAAGTTGCGGAAAAATACAACTAATAACACTTACTAAAAGAGCAAATAAATCAAGTTTGCCAAATGTAGAAGTAATAGATTTAAGACAAGAACTTGCAAACGGTAATAGGTCAATGATTAGTAACAAGTTATATGAAGAAATTGAAAAAAATCTTGCAAAAAAAGAACAAACTATATTATTTCTAAACCGAAGAGGATTTTCTACATTTGTTATGTGTAGAGATTGCGGTTATACAGTAAAATGCAAAAGATGTAATATAAGTTTAACATATCATGAATATTCAGATATTTTAAAATGTCATTACTGTGGGTATGAAATACCTAATTTAAAAACGTGCCCAAGCTGTAAAAGCAAAAATATAAGGTACTTTGGAACTGGAACAGAAAAGTTAGAGCAAGAAATACAAAAATTATTTCCTACTGCAAAAACAATAAGAATGGATATGGATACAGTAACTAAAAAAAATTCTCATGAGGAAATATTAAACAAATTTAAAAGTGAAAATATAGATATACTAATTGGTACACAGATGGTAGTAAAAGGACATCATTTTCCAAATGTTACTCTAGTTGGAGTTATTGCAGCAGATAACAGTTTAAATATTGAGGACTATAGAGCAAATGAAAGAACATTTGATATACTTACGCAAGTTGCTGGAAGAGCAGGAAGAGAAAAAGCAGGAAGAGTACTAATACAAACATATAATCCAGAAAACTTTGTAATAGAATGTGCTAAAAAACAAGATTATGATATGTTTTATAATACTGAAATAGCATTAAGGAAACAATTGAAATATCCGCCATTTTGCGATATAATATTATTTGGGATTACATCAAAAAGTAAAGAAGAAGTAAAACTTGCATCAGAAAAATTTTACGAAATTTTAAAAAGGAATAGTAACAAATATAAAATTGCAATAGAAATATATAATCCAGTTATAGCACCAATTAGTAAAATAAAAAATAAATATAGATGGAGAATAATTTCAAAATGCAATTTAAATAATAGTATATTAAATTTAGTAAATAATAGTTTAGAAGAATATTATAAACTAAAATTTAAAAATACAAGAATAATTGCAGATGTTAATCCAAACAACATGAATTAGTGACGTGCGAGGTGAGAGATGAGAGGTGAGATTTTAGGGTTAGCCTATGTAGAATTCCCCTAAATTCCCACTTCACACATCACACTTCCCACTTCGAGTGTAAGGAGGGCAAGAAAACAATGGCAATAAGAATAATAAGAGAAGAAGGAGACGAAATACTAAAAAAAAGGTCTAGAGAAGTAGAAAAAATAGATGACAAAATATTAGAATTAATACAAGATATGATAGAAACAATGCATAAACTAAACGGTGTGGGACTTGCTGCTGTACAAGTAGGTGTGTTAAAGAGAATTGTAGTTATAGATATATATGAAGAAGGAGTTCCTCCGTTTATATTAATAAATCCAGAAATTATAAAAACAAAAGGAGAGCAAACAGTTGAAGAAGGTTGTTTAAGTTTTCCAAATAAATTTGCAAAGGTAGTAAGACCAAAGGAACTTGTTGTAAGGGCATTGAACGAAAAAGGAGAAAAAATAGAAATAAAAGCAAAAGATTTGTTAGCACAAGCAGTAAGCCATGAAGTTGATCATTTGAATGGAGAACTATTTATAGATAAAATAATACCAGGAACACTAGAAATAGTAACGCCAGAAAAAGATTAAAATAGGAGGTATTCTATGTTAAACATTATATTCATGGGCACACCTGATTTTGCAAGAGATTCTTTAGAAGCAGTATATAAAGCAGGGCATACAATAAAAGCGGTAATAACAGTTCCAGACAGACCAAAGGGAAGAGGAATGAAACTAATTCCATCAGAAGTAAAGGAGTATGCTATTTCAAAAAACTTTAATTTATATCAACCAGATAAATTAAAAGGTAATGACGAAATATTAAATAATATAAAAAAATTAAATCCAGATGTAATATGTGTAGTAGCATATGGAAAAATAATTCCAAAAGAAATATTAGATTTACCAAAATTAGGTTGCATAAATGTACATCCTTCACTTTTGCCTAAGTACAGAGGAGCAGCACCAATACAGTCTGCAATTATAAATGGAGATGAAAAAACAGGTGTTACAACAATGTATTTAAATGAAAAAATGGATGAAGGGGATATAATATTACAAGAAGAAACCATAATAGGCAATGATGAAACATCTGGAGAATTATGGAATAGACTATCAAAACTTGGAGCAGAACTTTTATTAAAAACATTAAAACAAATAGAAAACGGAACAGCACTTAGAAAAAAGCAGGGAAAAAATGCCACATACACAACTATGATAGACAAAAAAATGGCAAGAATTAATTGGCAAGAAAAATCAGCAAAAGAAATAAAAAATTTAGTAAGAGGACTAAATCCAATTTTAGGAGCATATAGCACATTAAAAGGTAAAAAAATAAAATTTTGGAAAGTAGATACACTAGAAATAAATGATTTTATAAAAAAATATCCAGAATTTAAAGGGTATGAATATAGATTCGAGGAAATCGAACCAGGTACAATTCTATATGTAGACAAAAAAGAGGGTATATATATAATGACTAAACAAGGAATCTTATTAGTTTTGGAAACACAAGGCGAAAACTCAAAAAGAATGACTACACCAGAATTTTTAAGAGGAAACAAAATAGAAGTAGTAGATAAATTTGAATAACAATGAGGGACTGTCCTGAATTTTGTAAGAAAATTCTATGGACTGTCCCTATCTAATTCTTTTCTAAATTAGATAGCTTTAATCCGATTATAAAAGAAATTATTAACAAAATAATCGAAATACAACCATGCAAATCAAAAGTAAATCCAGGATAAATTACAAAAATAGAACCTAATATAAAACCTATTATAGCAAAGTATGTATAAGACTTTGCTATTTTAAATAAAAGATTCATTATACATAAACAAATTATTCCACCAATTACAAGTCCAATTCCTATAGGGAACAAAAAAGTTAAATTCACAGTAGAAATTGCATTTAGATACATTTCATAAAGCCCAAGCATCATAAGTATAACAGTCTTGCTAATTCCGGGGAATTACAATACCAGCAGACATAAATACACCTGCAAGAATTAATTGATAATTGGATGTTATATCAGAAATAATATCTAATGTGCTTTCTAAAGCAATGAGGTATATACTAAAAGAAAATGTAAATAGCATACATAAAATATGTAAAAAATTTATTTTTCTAACATTAGCTTGCTTTGTAACAAGCTTTATACTTCCGAGAATTAACCCTATAAATGCAAACGAGGCTTCCATATTAAATTTACTGTAAAGTACTCTTAAAATATTACCAAATAAAAATACACCTACAAAAATACCTAGGAGTATAGGAAACATAAATTTAATATTTTTTTTGATATCTTTAAAAAAGTGAAGAATTGAATCAACAATTTTTTCGTATAATCCAAAACAACACAAAAATACTCCGACTACTTATTCCGGGCAGTATTGCTCCTGCGCCAATTAAAATACCAGCAACTAAGTTTAACATAACCCCACCCTTTTAAATTGAAATTTATTTTTGCGAGGTGAGAGGTGCGAAGTGTGAGGTGTGATTTTTAGGGCCTAGCTACGTAAGGCTTACCCTAATTTCCCACATCCCACATCCCACTTCTCAAATAAATTACATTCTATATAAATATATGTTTTTTATAAAAAAATATTATAATAATTAAAATAAAGGAAAACCTAATCATGAGGTGATTTGCTTTATGTTTATACCAAAAGCTGTGTTTTATGAGCCAAAGGTACGCGAATATGAGCTTGGAAAAGAACTATTAGAAAATTATGAAAAACAAGGAGTAAAATTAATAGAAATTGAAAACCATAATAATATCGAAGAATTAAGAAAAAACCCTAACTCTGAATTTGCAAATATGAAAAGAAATATAATAATTGGAATAAGAAAAACACATAAATTTGTGCCAAACCATAAAGTCTCGGATTTTTTAGTACCATATACATCATCTGGTTGTACTGCAATGTGTATGTATTGTTATTTAGTCTGTAACTATAACAAATGTTCATATTTAAGACTATTTGTAAATAGGGAACAAATGTTAGATAAAATAATAAAAGTGTCGAATGAAAGTGAAAAGGAATTAACTTTTGAAATAGGTAGTAATAGCGACTTGATTTTAGAAAATACGATTACACATAATTTAGAATGGACAATAGAAAATTTTAATAAAGCACAGAAGGGATTTCTTACATTTCCAACTAAATTTGATATGGTAGATCCATTGCTTAATTTAAATCATAACGGAAAAATAATAGTAAGAGTTAGCATGAATCCACAAGAAATAATAAATAAAGTAGAATTTGGAACATCAAGATTAGAGGGAAGAATAAAGGCTATAAATAAGCTAAAAGAAGCTGGATACAAAGTTGGAATACTGATTGCACCTATTATATTAGTTGATAAATGGAAAACCTTATATGAAGATTTAATAAAAAAACTATCGGAAGAATTAAGTAATGAGGTAAAAAAAGAAGCTATATTTGAATTAATATTTATGACATATAGCTATGTTCATAAAATGATAAATAGGGAAGCATTTCCTAAAGCAATAGATTTATTTAATCCAGAAATAATGACAGGAAGAGGAAAAGGAAAATATATGTATAAAAAAGAAATAAGAGAAGATGGAGAAAAATTTTTAAGAGAAACAATGCAAAAATATTTTCCAAATAATAAAATATTATATATAGTATGAATATTTTCGTTAGCTTAGACAGTATGATTCCGTAGCCTTAAAAATTGTAATATTAAAGAAATAAAAAATGGAACTAATGTTAAACTTAACATTTATTGTAATTCTAACAATAGCAAAAGGACATATAAAGAATAAACAAGAAAATATAAGAAGCTTAGTAGTGTAAAAAAGCATAAAAATAATTTTAGGAATATTGAGCCTTTTTTTGTGGTAATAAATGTACAAAGTTAAAGGAACGTAATATAAGCTCCTAAAAAATGAAATAAAATTAGTAAAACAATATATTGCATTTGCCTATACACTAAATAAAATAACTACAAAATATTTAATTTAATTATAATGTAAAATAATACAATACAAACACAATAAAGAGAAAAAATAAATAATATAAAAGACAATAAGATTTTTCTTATTGTCTTTTATACATTAATCTTGACAATTATTCGAAAAAATAGTAAAATAATATTTTGTTAGGAGGCTAACAATATGAAAAACGATTTAGAAGTTAGCAAACAAATACAAATGCTATCTAGAAAAATAAAGAGAAATTTAGATATAACTTTTTTTAGTTATGGATTAACTGGGGTTCAAGCAGGAATATTAAAGTTTGTATACGATAAATCCAAAAAAGGAAAGGTTTATGCAAAAGACATTGAAAATGAATTTGATAAAAGAAGAGCAACAATTGCTGGAATAATACAACTATTAGAGCAAAATGAACTGATAGAAAGAAAATCAGAAGGAAAAGATGCTCGCATGAAAGAAATTGTTCTAACAGATAAAGCATTAAGTATTGTAAAAAGCATAAAGCTAACAATAAACAACGTAGAAAAAAATCTAAAAAAAGATATTACCAAAGAAGAAATTTCTAATTTTCTAGAAACTTTAAAAAAGATGAACAATAATTTAAGGAAAGGAGAAATGTAAATGTTTAAAAAACTATCAAAATATGTAAAGGAATACAAAAAAGATGCTATCCTAACGCCAATATTTGTAATATTAGAAGTTGTAATGGAAGTAGTAATTCCATTATTAATGGCGAGAATAATTGATGTTGGAATTCAAAATGGTGATGTTAAATATATTGTAGAAATAGGAGGACTTCTAATTGTATGTGCAATTTTATCTTTAACATTTGGAATGTTATCTGGTAGGTTTGCAGCAAAAGCATCTGCAGGTTATGCCAAAAATTTAAGAAAAGAAATGTTCCACAAAATCCAAGATTATTCATTTGAAAATATAGATAAATTTTCTACATCAAGTTTAGTAACACGTATGACAACAGATGTAACAAACGTACAAATGGCTTTTCAAATGATTATTAGAATATTAGTACGTGGACCAATAATGATGATATTTGCACTCCTTATGGTTTTATCAATAAGCACAAAGCTATCAACTATATTCTTTGTAGCAATACCAGTTTTAGGTGTTGTATTGTACTATATTGCAATAAAAGCACATCCAAATTTCGAAAGAGTGTTTAAAAAATATGATAAGTTAAATAGAGTTGTGCAAGAAAATGTAAGTGCAATAAGAGTTGTAAAAGCATTTGTAAGAGAAGACCACGAAGAAGAAAAATTTAAAGAAGTAAATGATGAAGTATACAGAGATTTTAAAAAAGCAGAAAAAATAGTGGCATTTAACGGACCAGCAATGCAAATTACAATATATACTTGTATTTTATTAATATCATGGATAGGTTCACAATTAATTGTTGGTGGCACAATGCAAACAGGTGAACTTTCTAGTATTATTACATATGCTTGGCAAATTTTAGCAAGCCTTATGATGTTATCATTTGTATTTGTAATGGTTATTATGGCACAATCATCAGCAGAAAGAATATTAGAAGTAATTGAAGAAGAGCCTAGCTTAAAAAATAAAGAAAATCCTGTAACAAAAATAAAAGATGGATCAATTAAATTCGAAGATGTAAGCTTTGTATATAGTGATGAAGAAAACAAAAACAAATATAGCTTACAAAATATTAATTTAGATATCAAAGCAGGAGAAACAGTAGGAATAATAGGTGGAACAGGAAGTTCTAAATCAACTTTGGTACAACTAATACCAAGACTCTATGATGTAACAAAAGGAAGTGTAAAAGTTGGTGGAATTGATGTAAGAAACTACGATATCCATGCATTAAGAGAAGAAGTTGCAATGGTATTGCAAAAAAATGTATTATTCTCTGGAACAATTGCCGAAAACTTAAGATGGGGAGACAAAAGTGCAGATCAAGAAGATTTAGAAGAAGCATGTAAACTTGCACAAGCAGATGGATTTATAAAAGAATTCCCAAGTAAATATGAAACAGTATTAGACCAAGGTGGTACAAACGTATCTGGTGGTCAAAAACAGAGAATATGTATTGCAAGAGCAATTTTAAAACAACCAAAAATATTAATACTAGATGACTCAACAAGTGCAGTAGATACAAAAACAGACGCACTAATACGTAAAGCATTTAGAGAAAAAATACCAAATACAACAAAAATAATAATTGCACAAAGAGTTTCTTCTGTTGAAGATGCAGATAAGATTATAGTACTAAACGAAGGAAGAATTAACGGAATAGGAACATCAGAAGAATTATTAAAAACAAATAATATTTATAGAGAAGTTTATGAATCACAAATGAAAGGAGGAGATGAAGAAGATGCAGAAAACTAAAAAGAGTAAAACAATAAAAAGACTTTTAAAGTATGTAACAAAAGGATATAAAGGACAATTAATTGTAGTTTTAGTAAGTATTATTATAAGTGCTTTAGTTGGAGTTTTAGGAGCTCAATTTATAAAATACTTAATAGATGACTTCATCACACCACTTCTAGGAAACCAAAATCCAGATTTTTCGGCTTTATTAAATGTAATAATGATGATGGGCGTTATATATTTAGTAGGTGTACTATGTACATATATATATAATAGACTTATGATTAATATTTCACAGGGAGTATTAAACGAAATTCGTAAGCAAATGTTTAATCATATGCAAAAATTACCAATAAAATATTTTGATACTCGCTCACATGGAGAAATAATGAGTACATATACAAATGACGTTGATACACTAAGGCAAATGCTTAGCCAGAGTATACCACAGGTATTTTCTGCTTGTGTATCAATGGTAGCAGTGCTAATCGCGATGTTTGCAACAAACCTTTACTTAACATTAGTAGTACTTGCAATGGTAGTTTTAATGATTTTTGTATCAAGATATTTAGGGGGGAATAGCTCAAGATTTTTCGTAAAACAACAAGAAGATATAGGTAAAGTGGACGGATACATAGAAGAAATGATGGAAGGACAAAAAGTCGTAAAAGTATTTAACTATGAGGAAGAATCAAAGAAAAGGTTTGATGAACTAAACGAACAATTATGTGATAGCATGACAAAAGCTAATATGTATGCAAATATTTTAATGCCTTGTATTATGAATATTGGTAATTTAGGTTATGTACTAGTTGCAGTGATAGGTGGAATATTATCAGTAAATGGAATTTTAACAATAGGTAGCATAGCAGCATTTTTGCAATATGTTAAAGCATTTACAAACCCATTAGGTCAAGTATCACAACAAATGAACTCAATAGTTATGGCACTTGCAGGTGCAGAAAGAATATTTGAATTAATAGACCAAGAAGTAGAGCAAGATGAAGGATATGTGAGCCTAGTAAATGCAAAAATAGAAGATGGAAAAGTAGTAGAAACAGAAGAAAGAACAGGAATTTGGGCTTGGAAACATCCACATAAAGACGGAAGAATAACATTTACAAGACTTCGTGGTCAAGTAGAATTCGAAAATGTTCAATTTGGCTATCAAGAAAATAAAAGAATTTTACATGATATAACACTTATGGCAAGAGAAGGACAAAAAGTATCATTTGTTGGTGCGACAGGTGCAGGAAAAACTACAATTACAAATTTGATTAATAGATTTTATGATATCCAAGAAGGAAAAATCAGATATGATAGAATCAATATTAGAAAAATAAAGAAAGATGACTTAAGAAGATCTTTAGGAATGGTACTTCAAGACACTAGCCTATTTACAGGAACAATAAAAGATAATATTAAATATGGAAAACTTGATGCAACAGACGAAGAAGTATACGAAGCAGCAAAACTTTCTAATGCAGACAAATTCATAAAACATCTTCCAAATGGATATGATACAGTAATAACAGGAAATGGAGAAGGCTTATCACAAGGACAAAGACAATTGCTTTCAATTGCAAGAGCAGCATTAAATAATCCACCTGTACTAATACTTGATGAAGCAACATCAAGTATAGACACAAGAACAGAAAAAATTGTTCAAGAAGGTATGGACAAATTAATGAAAGGAAGAACAGTTTTTGTAATAGCACATAGACTATCAACAATAAAAAATTCTGATTTAATAATGGTATTAGACCATGGAAGAATTATAGAAAGAGGAAATCATCAAGAATTAATAGCAAAAAAAGGTACATATTATGGTTTATATACCGGAGCAATAGAAATAGATTAACAAATTGTAATTTGAATGGGAAGTGAGAAGTGGGATGTGAGAAGTGTGAAATTAGGGTAAGCCTTACGTAGCCTAGCCCTAAAAAGCACACCTCACACTTCGCACCTCTCACATCACAAAAACAAATTACAATTTTTTTATTTAATTATTAACAATATAAAACTAATTGAAAATATACCATTCATATGATATTATGAATAAAATTGGAATTGAATATTAATTGGAGGGAATGCATGAAAGTTGCAATTGGGCAAGATAGCCATAGAATAGATTACGAAAATAAAGCAAAAAAACTTATGCTAGGCGGAGTAGAATTCAAAGAAGAATATTCATTAAATGGAAACAGTGATGCAGATGTAGTTTTGCATGCAATAACAAACGCAGTGTCAGGAATTACATGTAAAAATATTTTAGGAAAAATAAGTGACGATATGTGTGCAAATGGTATTACAGATAGCGAAGAATACTTAAAAGAAGCGTTAAAATATTTAAATGAAAAGATAGTTCATTTATCAATATCAATAGAATGTAAAGTGCCAAAAATTATGCCTAAAATAGATGATATGAGAAAAAATATTGCAAGGATACTCAATATTTCTGAAAACTCTATAGGAATAACAGCAACAACAGGAGAAGGTCTAACAGAGTTTGGAAAAGGAAATGGAGTAAGTGTATTTGCTATAATCACAGTAGACTAATGTAGGGGCGAGAAACAATTATGAATCAAATTTATACAAAGGCTAGAGCCAAAGTTAATTTAACACTAGAAATATTAGATAAAAGAGAAGATGGTTATCACAATTTAAAATCTGTATTTCAAAAGATAAATTTATATGATGAAATATACATTTATAAAACTAATACTAATACTTTTGAATTAGAGAGTAATATAGATAATGTAAAAACAGAAGATAACATAATATATAAAGCATATATAAAACTTAAGAATAGGTTTAAAGAAATTTCAGGAGTAAAAGTAAAACTAATAAAAAAAATACCTATGCAAGCAGGCCTTGCAGGAGGAAGCACAGATTGTGCAAGCTTTATATTAGGAATGAATAAATTATTTAAATTGAACTTAAGCAAAAATGAACTTGTAGATTTAGGAAAAAGCTTAGGGGCAGATGTTGTACCTTGCATGTATAACAAGGCAGTTCTTGCAGAAGGAATAGGAGAGATTATTACAAAAATAAACACAAATTTTAAATATTATATTGTAGTAATAAAACCTGAAATTTCTTGTAATACGAGAGAAATGTATAAAAAACTAGATAGCAAAGAAAGAAATTTAAAAATAGACAATACTAAAAAAGTAATAAAATCATTAGAAACTGATGATATTGAATTATTATCAAATAATCTATATAATGATTTTGAAAAGGTTGTAGATGCAAAACCTATAAAAGATGAACTTATAAAAAATAAAGCTTTAGGAGCACTTTTAAGCGGTTCGGGCTCATGCGTTTTTGGAATATTTAAAAATAAAGAAGAAGCAAAATGTGCATATAAAAACTTAAAAAATAAATATAAAACATATATATGTACCTCATATAATTCTTTAAGGGAGGAAATTTTGTGATAAAAGAAAAAACAGTAACGGCAGTAATATTGGTCGCAGGAAACAGCACAAGATTTGGCAAAAATAGGAACAAAAATTTTGAATTTGTAAATGGAAAAACTATATTATCGTACAGTATAAAAGCATTTAATGAGAATAAATATATAGATAATATAATTGTAGTTATAAAAGAAGATGATAAAAATACAGTTCAAGAAATAATAGATAGTGAAAATCTAAATAAAAAAATAGATTTAGTTAAGGGTGGAAATTCTAGACAAGAATCAGTATTTAATGCAATAAAAAAATTGGACTCAGACATTGTAATTATCCATGATGGAGCAAGACCTGCCATAAAACAAGAATACATATATAAATGTATAGAAGAAATGAAGAGTTTTAAAGGTGTAACAATTGGAGTAAAATCTAAAGATACAATTAAAATTACAGATGACGAGCGGAATTGTAATAGACACAACTAAACGAAGTAACACTTGGATAATTCAAACACCACAATGTTTTGATAGAAAGATTTTGTTAAACTTACATGACAAATATAAAGAGGCAGAAGTAACAGATGATTGTATGCTCCTTGAAAAGGATGGTTATAAAATAAAAATAATTGAGGGAGATTATACAAATATAAAAGTTACAACATATAGTGATATAAATATTATTCGGAGAGTGGTTAAAATGAAAAAAAGAGTAGCAATATTTGGTTCTACAGGTTCAATAGGAACAAGTACTCTAAATGTAATTAGAAATAATAAAGATAAATTTGAAGTTACGAGCTTGGTTGCAGGAAATAATATAGAAAGATTAATAGAACAAATAAATGAATTTAATCCAAAACATGTGTATATTAAATCAGAAGAAAATAGCAAAATTTTAAAATCAAAATTTAAAGATTTAGATGTATATTATGGAGAACAAGGAATGAAAGACATATCTAATATAACTGATTATGATATAGCAGTTTCTGCACTTGTTGGAATTGCCGGTTTAGAACCTACATACAACATGATAAAAAATGGGAAAACAGTAGCACTTGCAAATAAAGAGGTGTTAGTTGCAGGTGGAGAACTAATTATAAATACAGCAAAAGAGAAAAATGCTAAACTCCTTACAGTAGATAGTGAACATAGTGCGATTATGCAATGCTTAAATGGAGAAGAAAATAACAAAATAGATAAAATATTACTTACCGCCTCTGGAGGACCATTTTTTGATAAAGAAATAACAGATAATATTACAGTAGAAGATGCACTAAATCATCCAACATGGAGTATGGGCAAAAAAGTAACAATAGATTCTTCAACAATGATGAATAAAGGTTTTGAAGTAATTGAAGCAAAATGGTTATTTGATGTAGAACCAGAAAAAATACAAGTTGTTGTTCATAGGAAGAGCTTAGTACATTCTATGGTACAATTCGAAGATGGAACAATTATGGCAAATATTGGTCCAAAATCTATGGAAATACCAATTGCTTATGCATTAAATTATCCAAATAGATTAAAAAATAATTTAGAAAAATTAGATTTATTTGAAGTAAGAACTCTAGAATTTGAAAAACCTGATTTAGAAAAATTTAAATGCTTAAAACTAGCATTTGAAGCAATAAAAAAAGGACATAGCCACCAAGTTGTACTAAATGCAGCAGATGAAGTTTTAGTAAATGCATTTATAGAGGCAAAAATAAAATATACAGATATTCCAAATATGATAGAGAAAATGCTAAACATGCATAAAGCAGAAAAACTAGATACAATAGAGAAAATACTAGAATTAGATAAAAAAGCAAGAGAAGAAACGGAAAATTTAATTAATATTATATAATGACTAAATTTCTAAATTATGAAATGATAATCTGTTAAAAACATAAATTTATTCAGCTCCTCGGCTCAATACATGTTTTAGCAATTCTAGCGTAAAATTGAACGAGCCTCTCGGTTTCCGCTTCCTCCTTCAATTTTCCTTAAGAATTGCACAAACACTCCTCTCACATTCGTCGCTTCATAAATTGATGTATTTTAACAGATTAAAAAAATATATATCTAAATTTTAATTTTCTGTCAAAGATAATAAATAGAAAGGGAGGATTATGTAATGGAAAATAAAAATTTTTTAATTACAGAGGAAAATGTTAAAGAGTATTGCGAGAAAATCGGAGAATGGATAAGAAAAACAGTAGAGAGTGCAAATGCAAATGGCGTTGTTTTAGGAATGAGTAGCGGGGTAGATTGCAGTACTGTTGCAAGATTATGTCAAAATGCTGGAATAAACACACATTTAATAATTATGCCTTATGGTGACGACATGACTAAATCACAAAATTATAAAGATGCAATGGAATTAATAAACAAATTTAAATTTGATTATCATGTTTTTGATATAAAACCAGCCGTTGACAGTTTGCAGATACCAAATGACTCTGAAATATTAAAAAATGCAAAAAAAATAAATATAGAGCTTTCAAAAGCAAATATTAGACCAAGAGTTAGAATGACATATCTTTATCAATTCGCACAAATAAATAACCTACTAGTTATAGGAACTGGGAACCTATCAGAATGTACAGTAGGGTATTTTACAAAATGGGGAGATGGAGCATGCGACCTAAACCCAATGAGAATGATTACTAAAAGAGAAGTATATATTTTAGCAAAATATTTACAAGTTCCAGAATGTATAATAAATAAAAAACCTTCAGCAGGACTTTGGGAAGGACAAACAGATGAAGAAGAGTTGGGAATAAAATATGAGCAAATTGATAACTTTATTTTAAATGGAACATCAGGCGATAATAAAATAGATGAAGAAATATTATCAAAAAATAAAAAATCTATGCATAAGCTAAATGGAATACAAATTTTTAACAAATAATCAAAGAGATAGAAAGATAAAATAATAATTTCGGAATACTGCAAGATGGAAATTTAGCAGATGTAGGACAAAAAACTGTGAGATAATTAGCATCAAAACTGCATAATTAATTAAAGCATAAAAAACATAAGTTGACATAAGCAAGCATGCGTGATATTATATAATTAATAGGAATTTATCCTATAATATTATATTACATACGGAGGAAGAACATATGAAAAAAATTTTAAAAGTGCCTATTGGCTGCCAAAATGAAGAGCGGATAATTGCTCAGGCATTAAAAAATGTTAGAAGGCGATTTGAGTACGCTTTTAAAGACGGTAGCACACTATACCTGGTATTTTCATTACAGGAGATGAAAATAAAAACTATCGTCAAGCAATTTAGAGCTTGCGATAAGGAAGAAGGCATAAAGTTTGTCTTAAGTCAAAAGACTTTTGAAAACGACGGAGTAAACTCCGTATGGAGGGTTGCTGGAGAAATCCAGCTTAGCAACGGAAGGGGAAGGTCGAATAATTCCTCTGACAAAACGATTTGTCTAGTGTTTTTTGAGAAAACATTAGACAACTAAGAGTAAAGTCGTATTTGATATGCAAATATCAAGTACGACTTTTTATACTTTAAATATAATTGAAAATCACATAAAAATATGATAGTATAATTTTAATTTAGAAAATATATTAATAATATGAAGTGGCATATGAAGGTATTCAGAAAAAGGAGGACTTATATGAAAATAGGAATAGACATAGATGGTGTATTAACAGATATATCAAGATTCTATCTTGATTATGGAGCAAAATTTGCTTTAGAAAATAATATAGATGAAATAGCTGATCCTAATGGATACGAAATAGAAGATATATTAAATTTAAAAGAAGGAGTACATAAAGAATTTTGGGATAAATATGACAATTATTATACTAAAGCAAAATATACTAGGGAATTTGCACCAGAAATAATAGAAAAATTAAAAGAAAAAGGAAATGAAATACAATTAATTACGGCAAGGAACCCCAAAAGTGAGGAAAGTAAAAGTTGGACAACTGATTGGCTAAAAGAAAATAACATATATTATGACAAACTAATATTTACAGATAAAAAATTTGAATATTGCAAAAATAATAATATAGATTTAATGATAGAAGATAGTATAAATCATATATTAGAGATATCTAAAATTATTCCAGTAATTTGCCTAGATGCTAGATACAACAAAACTTGTAGGGGAAATAATATTACAAGATGTTACAGTTGGTATGATATATATAGTAAAATCCAAAAAATGAAATAATTTTTGTTGTATATGATACAAAAATAAAATAATACTAATGTTATTAATAAATTTAAAGGATGATTAAATGAATATAAAAGGAATAGATTTATTAGAATTTAGGAAAGACGTATATAAACATTATAAAAAACTCTTTCCACCTAGCGAGAGAAAACGGATTTATGTTTATAAAAAAATTGTATAAAAAAGAAGTATTAAAATTGTATAAAATAATTGATGAAAATCAATTTGTAGGATTTTTAATAACAACTTCTTCTAAAAACAATAAATGCTTAAAGCTAGACTTTTTTGCAATATTGCCACAATATCAATCTAAAGGTTATGGAGGGCAAGTAATTGAAAAATTAAAAGAAATATCAAATAATTATTATGGTATATTTATAGAAGTAGAAAAGCAAGGTTTAGGAGAAGACGAAGCGGAAAATAAAATAAGAGAAAAAAGAATTAAATTTTATGAAAGAAATGGTTTTAAAAAATTAAATTTTGAGGTAGATGTTTTTAATGTTATTTTTTCTTCATATATATTATTTACTAATGATACAATAAAAGATGAAAAAGTTTTAGAGGATGTAAAAAAATTATATTTAGCTGAATTTGGAGGAAAGAAATTTAACAAATATATAGAAATAATATTAGACAAATAAATTTAATATATAATAGAAAAGGATGTAGAAAGATATGTTATTTAGAAGCGCAGAAGAAGTAACTCCATGTGGTATGTTTTCAATAGAGCATTTTATAATGCTCGGAATAACAGCTATTTGTATAGCAAGTGCATTAAAATATACAAAAAATATGGAAAAAGAAAATGTAAAAAAATTAATTCAAAGAAGCACAATTATTTTATGGATTTTGGAAATAATAAAAATTATATTTAATATTATTAATTATGGAATTAATGAAGTAAATAAATATGTACCATTATATTTTTGTAGTCTAATTCTCTATGCAGGAATATTTAGTGGATTTTGTAAGGGTGTATTAAAGAAAATAGGTGACGTATTTTTATCAACAGGGGGAATAATTGCAGGATTAATATTTTTAATATCGCCACTTACATCACTTACAACATATCCGGCTATTCACTTTATTAGTATACATAGCTTTATATTACATGGAACAATGGTATATATTGGTCTTCTTATGCTAATTACTGGATATACAACAATTAAAAAAAGTGATATAAAATATTATTCTGCAATAATACTTGTAATAAGCGGGGTAGCATATGTTGTAAACCTAATTTTTGATAGCAATTTAATGTTTATATCACAAAACTATCCGGGAACGTTCATAGAAATAATATATAATATTACTGGTCCAATATTTCCAATATTCATGGTTACAGCACAAGCAACAATGCCATTTTATATAGTGTATGGAATATATAGATTAGCAACTAAAAAAATAAAAGCTAATTCTAAAGAAAATATTAAAGAAGAGGAAAAAGAAGAAGTATATAGCAATTAAAGGAAAGGAGCTAGTTTATGTATGATGTAACAATAATAGGTGCAGGACCTGCCGGAATATCTGCAAGCCTTTACACTAAAAGAGCAAATCTAAATACTCTTGTTCTATATAACGATAAATCAGGATTAGAAAAAGCAGAAAAAATAGAAAATTATTATGGGTTTGAAAACGGAATAGATGGGAAAAGTTTATACATTACGGGAATAAATCAAGCTAAAAATTTAGGAGTAGAAATAAAAAAAGAAGAAGTCTTAAAAATAGAAATAGCAGAAAAAGCTTTTGAAGTTACAACAACAAAAGGTACATATATTTCTAAGACCATTATTATCTCGACAGGAAACAAGAAAAACACACCAAGAATAAAAGGAATTAAAGAGTTTGAAGGAAAAGGAATTAGTTATTGTGCAATATGCGATGGTTTCTTTTATAGAGGTAAAGAAGTTGCAGTGATAGGTAATGGTAATTACGCAATATCAGAAACTAATGATTTAATAAATTTAGCAAAACAAATAACAATTTTAACAAACGGAAAAGAAGAACCAAATATAAGAGCTGAAAATGTAAAAGTAATTCCAAAAGAAATTAGAGAAGTAAGAGGAGGAGAAAAAGTAGAAGAAATAGAATTTGAGGATGATACTAAGCTTAAAATTGACGGAATTTTTATTGCAGAAGGAACAGCAGGAACAAAAGAATTTGCTA
Organism: uncultured Clostridia bacterium; assembly: GCA_944391865.1. Taxonomy (GTDB): domain Bacteria; phylum Bacillota; class Clostridia; order TANB77; family CAG-508; genus CAG-452. Next base: position 3,819 of record CALXVD010000020.1, on the reverse strand, counting down.
AAAAATTGGGAATATTAACAAATGGAGATAAAATTATAGTAAACGAGAAAATGGAAACAAATATACCAGGAATATATGCGTGTGGAGATTGCACAGGGGGCTTATTGCAAATTTCAAAAGCAGTTTATGAAGGAGCAACAGCAGGATTGGAGGTAATAAAACATTTAAAAAATAAATAGTGAAACGAAAATGGATAGACCCCTTTTCGTTTCAGAAGTGAGAAGTGGGATGTGGGAAGTGCGAGTTTAGGGTAAGCCTTACGTAGAATAACCATAGAAAGCACACCTCACACTTCGCACCTCACACATCACAAAAACAAATTCCAATTTATCTAATTAAATTAAATATAAAAGGAGGAAGGAAAATGAGTGTTTTAAAAATTACAAGCAAAAATTTTGAGGAAGAGGTATTAAAGGCTGAAGGTCCAGTAATTATTGATTTTTATGCAGATTGGTGCGGACCATGCAAAATGATGTCGCCAATAATAGATAATATTGCAGAAGAAACAAATAATGCTAAAGTTGGAAAAATAAATGTAGACGAAGCACAAGATTTAGCAGCTATGTATAATGTAATGAGCATACCAACAATAATAATATTTAAAGATGGGAAACCATACAAAAAATTTGTTGGAGTAACTAGTAAAGAAAATATATTAAATGAATTAAATTAAAAAATTTAATAATAATATATTTATAAGGAGGAACAAAAGATGGAAAGAAAAGTAAAAGTTGTACAAATAGGTACAGGTAAAATGGCAAAATATACTATGAGGTATGTTTTAGAAAAAGGTGGAGAAATAGTAGGGGCTGTTGATGTAAACCCAGCAGTAATTGGAAAAGATATAGGAGAAATAATAGGAGGAGAAACCTTAGGTGTAAATGTTATAGATTTAAAAGATGCAGAAGAAATGCTAAAACAAACAAAACCAGATGTATGTCTTGTAGAAACAATGAGTTTATTAAAAGATGTAGAAGAGCCTTTAATGTTATGTGCAAAACTTGGAATAAATGCAATAACAACATGTGAGGAAGCATTCTATTCTTGGAACTCTAATCCTAATCTAACTAAAAAAATTGATGAACTTGCAAAACAAACAGGATGCACAATAGTAGGAACAGGATATCAAGATATATATTGGGGACAACTAATAACAAGTATTTGTGGTTCAACACAAAAAATTACTAAAATAAAAGGAAGCTCAAGCTACAATGTAGAAGATTATGGAATAGCACTTGCAAATGCACACGGAGCAGGACTTACTTTAGATGAATTTGATAAACAAGTAGCAAGTGTAGATAAAATAAGTGATGAAGAAAGACAAAAAATTATAGAGTCAGGAGAATATTTGCCATCATATATGTGGAATACAAATGGATGGTTATGCGACAAATTAGGATTAACAATTAAATCACAAACACAAGTTACAGTTCCAACAACAAGCAAAGAAGATATTTATTCAGAAACATTGGGAATGACAGTAAAAGCAGGAGATGCAACAGGAATGAGCGCAATTGTTACAACCCAAACAGAAGAAGGAGTAACAATAGAATCAGAATGTATTGGTAAAGTATATTCAAAAGAAGATTTTGATAAAAACGAATGGACAGTATATGGAGAACCAAACACAAGTATAACAGTCGCAAGACCAGCAACAGTAGAACTAACCTGTGCAACAGTAGTAAATAGAATTCCTGATGTAATAAATGCAAAACCAGGATTTGTACCAACAGCAGAAATAGGAGAATTAAACTTCAAAATAAAAGCATTAAATGAATATATCGAAAGATAGTGAATTATCTACATTTTGTTGTATTTATGAAAGCTATAGTGAATCCAATTAGTAAATTGATTTTTAATGTTTAATAATAGAAAAATATTTTTTTAGGGAAAAGGGAAAATTCTCATTTTCCCTAAGAATTGTATTAATGCTTGATTTTTTCCATAAAATATATTAAAATAATTAAGATTTAAATATAATAATAATAGAAAAGGGGTATTAAATATGGCAGAAGTTTATATGGCAGGAGATGTAAGAAACGGAACAACATTTGAATTAGATGGTGGAGTATATAAAGTTGTAGAATTTCAACACGTAAAACCAGGAAAAGGAGCAGCATTTGTAAGAACAAAATTAAAAAATGTTATAACTGGAGCAGTGTTAGAAAAAACATTTAACCCATCAGAAAAATTACAGGGAGCAGAAATAGAAAAGAAAGAAATGCAATATTTATATAATGACGGAGAATTATATTACTTTATGGATAATGAAACATATGATCAACTACCATTAAATAAAGAGGATTTAGGAGATACTTTAAAATATTTAAAAGAAAATATGAATGTTAAAATATTATCTTTTAAAGGAAAAGTATTTGCAGTAGAACCTCCTATGTTTGTTGAATTAAAAGTTACATATACAGAGCCAGGATTTGCTGGAAACACAGCTGGAGCAGGTCAAACAAAACCAGCAGAATTAGAAACAGGTTATACTATAAATGTTCCTTTATTTGTAAATACAGATGATATTATAAGAATAGATACAAGAACTGGCGAATATATGGAAAGAATTTAATTTGGAAAGGAAACTTGTATATGTCTAATTTAAATATCAAATTTAAAAAAATTTTAAATGATTTAGAGGAAAACATTCAAAACAAAGATGACTTAGAATATATAAAAGTCCAAATATTTAATCTATATAATTTGTTTTTTGATGAAATTAATAAAATAGAAGAATCAACATCTACTAAAATGGAGACAATAGCACAAAGACAAGCTGCTATGCAAGAGAGAGTAGAAAATCTAGAAAATGAGATAAAATCAATGGAGAAAGAATTATATATAGATGAAGATAGTGATTTTATTATAACATGCCCTTATTGTAACAATGAAATAGTTGTAGAATGCGAAGAACTAAAAGATGAAATAACATGTCCAGAGTGTAATAATATAATTGAGCTAGATTGGGGAGATGACTGTGAAGGGCATGATGGATGTGGACATGACTGTTCACATTGCAATAACGAAGAAGACGAAGATATGTAATTAAAAATAATTTAAAGGATTGACGGCTTTGCCGTCTTTTCTTATTGCAAAATGTAAATGTGCACCGTGTAGTTGCACCATTTGTTGGATTACCATTAGAATCTTTATAAGGATTATTAGGAACACCATAAACATTTTTAGGGCCGACCTTTGCAATTATATCGCCTTTATTTACATATTGACCAACATAAAGTAAAAAATTAGGCGAAACATGTGAATAAAGAAAAGTTAAATTATTGTTTTCTATTTTTACGGTAAAACCATTTGCTCCATAAAAGTCTGTAAATGTAACTATACCAGAAGAACTTGCAATTATATTTGTACCCGTAGGGGCTCCAATATCTATTCCACCATGATAGGTACCGGCTCCACTAGTTGGAGCGTTTCTGTACCCAAAATAAGAAGTAATTGTTGTGTAACCAGGAGTAGGCCATGTAAGTTCAGATGAAGCTATATCAACAAAGTTTGTATATTTACCTGTAGAATAAGTGGCAACATAACCAAATTTTGAAAAAAAAGGCGTAAAAACACACAAAGAAAAAATTAATACAAATGTAATTAAAATTATAGGGAGAGAAAAGAAATTAAATTTCATAGAACCTCCAAAAAACAAAATGTTTTAAATGAAATTTTAAATAAAAAAATAATAGAGTAAATAAAAAGGCGACTATTAGTCGCCCTAGAATTATAAAGTTTGGCAGGGGTAGAAGGATTCGAACCCTCACAGGCGGTTTTGGAGACCGATGTGCTACCATTAACACTATACCCCTA
>CALXVD010000019.1 GCA_944391865.1 uncultured Clostridia bacterium | reverse complement strand
AAGATTGTACATATGGTGAAATATTCGCTAATAAAATAAAGTTATTTTTTAGTGAAATATTCAAAAATTATTGACATGATATAATGTTTTTGTTTAGAGGTGAAATTATGTCTAATTTAATAAATGAAACTATGATGCAATATTTTGAATGGAACCTTCCTTGTGATGGTACTCTTTGGAAAGAGATATGCAGGGAAGCTAATCTTTTGTCTGCTATCGGAATTACTGCTGTTTGGTTACCTCCTGCATATAAGGCAACAAAGGGTATGCAAGATACTGGATATGGTGTTTATGATTTATATGATTTAGGTGAATTTAATCAAAAAGGAAGTATTCCAACTAAATATGGAACTAAAGACGAATATATTGAAGCAATAAAAGTGTTAAGGGCTAATTACATAAAGGTTTATGCAGATGTTGTTTTAAACCATAGATTAGGTGCTGATGAAACCGAAGATGTAATTGCATATGAACAAGACCCTAATAATAGAACTAAAAATCTAACAAATCCTATTAATATAAAAGCTTGGACTAAATATACTTTCCCAGGAAGAGGAAATGTTTATTCTGATTTTAAATGGAATTGGACGCATTTTTCTGGTGTTGATTGGGATGAAAACACTAAACGTTCTTCTGTTTTTCAGTTTTACGGAAAGCACTGGGATAATCAGGTAGATAAGGAAAAGGGTAATTTTGATTATTTGATGGGGGCAGATGTAGACTTAAATAATGTTGATGTTGTAAAAGAACTTATTTCTTGGGGAAAATGGTATTTATCAACTACTAATGTTGATGGATTTAGGCTGGATGCAATTAAACATATTGATGCAAGTTTTTTTGAAGAGTGGGTAAAAAAATTAAGAGATTCTTCCGGAAAACCTTTGACTGTTTTTGGAGAATATTGGAGCAATAATATTGATGCTTTGAATAATTACATAAAAGAAACTAAATCTGAAATATCCCTTTTTGATGTGCCTTTGCATTATAACTTTTTTAAGGCATCTTTTTCTAACGGTGAGTATGACCTAAGAACAATTTTTGATGGTACTTTAGTAAAAGAACATCCTGAGCTTGCAATTACATTTGTTGATAATCACGATACTGAACCTCGGTCAATCATTAGAGTCTTGGATTCCTGATTGGTTTAAACCAATTGCTTATTCTTTAATTCTTTTAAGGGAATCTGGAACTCCTTGTGTTTTTTATGGTGATTATTATGGTATTCCTTCTAGTAATGTTGCACCTTTTAAAGCTATTCTTAATTCTTTAATAAGGGCAAGGAAGTATTTTTCTTATGGAAGGCAAACTGATTACTTTGATGATCCTAATTTAATTGCTTGGGTAAGAGAAGGAGATTTTGATCATCCAGATTCTGGGTTAGTTGTTATTTTATCTGATAGTACAGGTGGATCTAAAGAATTAAATGTTGGCCAAAATCTTGCTGACCAAGTTTTATATGACTGCACACGGAAACGTAGCTCAAGAGGTTCATGTGGATAAAAATGGGGTTGGAATATTTTCTTGTAATGGTGGAAGTGTATCTGTTTATATTTTAAAAGATAATATGTATGATAAATAATTATTCTATTGCCTGTTTTATATGGTTTATTTTGATATTTTCGCCGTTTATATAAACTTCTATTATATCTATTCTAATATATTCATCCTGCAGGTTTCTTTTATAGATGTAGTATTTGATAGAGTTTAATAAATGTTTTATTTTAAATTTATTTACTGCTTCGCTTGCTTCTCCATAAAAAGTATTAGTTCTAGTTTTTACTTCAATAAAAACTAGTTCTTTTTTATGGAGTGCTATAATATCTATTTCGCCTTGTTTGCATTCGAAATTTCTTTCTATAACCTTATATCCTAATCTCGTAAGATAGTTTGCAGCGATGTCTTCCCCAATTTTTCCTAGTTCATGATCTTTATTCATCTATAACCTCACATATTCATTCCCTGGACTACTTTTTATATAGCCTTTTATTTCCATCATTAATAGTTTTTGGCTAACTTTTGGTATATCTAAATTGCATTTTTTTGCAATTATATTTATATTTGTTGGCATATGTGTAAGAACATTGTATATCTCTAAATATTCTTCTTCTACTGATATTTCTTGCTCTGTTTCATCTGTTTCTGCAGGAAAGCCATATTCAACCAAGATATCTTCCGCGTTTATTACAAGCTTTGCACCTCCTTGGATAAGCCTATTTGTTCCTACACTTGTTTTTAAATCTATATTACCAGGAATACAAAAAACTTTTTTCTCCTGTTCTTTTGCATATCTTGCTGTGACTGTGCTTCCACTTCTATGCTTTGCTTCTACTACCAATACTCCCATTGAAAGAGCACTTATTATTCTATTTCGGAATGGAAACTTAGATAAATCTGCTTCAGTTTCTGGGGGATATTCTGATATAACACATCCGTTATTTTCTATTATTTTATTAAATAACTCTGTGTTTTCTTCTGGATATATGTGGTCAAATCCACATCCCAAAACTGCAATAGTGTTTCCTTTTTCTTTTAGTGCTCCAATGTGCGCACAAGTATCTATCCCAAGAGCCATTCCACTTACTATGCATATATTTTCTTTTGATATTTGCTCTGCAAAACTTTCAGCATATTTTGCCCCATATTCTGTGCAATCTCTTGAACCTACTATTGCAATAGATTTCTTATTTAGTAATTTTTCGTTTCCCAAAACATATAACTCTTTAGGATAATCTTTTATTTTTAAAAGTTTCGAAGGATATTTTTTATCTGTACTTTTAAATATTTTTATCTTTTTCATCTTTCTCCTAATTCTTCCAATATTTTTTATCCAAACTTCTATACTGTATTGCCTCTGCAATATGGCTAGAATCTATATTTTCTTTTCCATCTAAATCTGCAATTGTTCTTGCAACTTTTAAGATTCTTCCATGTGCTCTTGCACTTAGTCCTAACCTTTCAAATGCATTTTTTAATATTTCTTTTGACTCTTTATCTAATTTGCAATATTTATTTACAAGTTTTGGAGTAAGCTGTGAATTTGCATATATTCCAACTTCTTTATACCTTTGTTGCTGAATTTTCCTTGCTTTATTTACTCTTTCTTTTATTGTTTCTGAACTTTCGGCTCTTTCTTCTGCTTCTAATTTTTGATATTTTACTGGTGATACTTCTATTTGTATATCTATTCTATCTAATAGTGGGCCACTTATCTTTCCCATGTATTTTTCTATGCTAGTTGGAGAACAAGTACATTCCTTGTCTTTTGAGCCGAAATATCCACATGGGCACGGATTCATTGATGCTACAAACATAAAATTACATGGATATGTAAGTGATGCATTTACTCTACTAATATTTATTATTCCATCTTCTAACGGACCTCTTAAAACCTCTAATGTATTTTTATTAAATTCTGGAAGTTCATCTAAAAATAAAACTCCATTATGTGCAAGACTAATTTCTCCTGGCTTTGGAATCTTGCCTCCTCCAACAAGAGAGCTACTAGAAATTGTATGATGAGGGCTTCTAAATGGTCTTTTGGTAATAAGCGGTATATCCTTTGATAAAACACCTGCAATACTATGTATTTTTGTTGTTTCTAGTGCCTCTTCAAATGTTAAGTCTGGCAGAATTGATGGAATTCTTCTTGCCATCATTGTTTTCCCGTGAACCTGGGCTACCTATTAAAAGGCAATTGTGCCCTCCTGCTGCCGCAATTTCTAACGCTCTTTTTATATTTTCTTGCCCTTTTACTTCGCTAAAATCTAGCAAATACTTACTATTCGTGTTAAATAGTTCTTCTAAATCTACTTTCGTTCGTTCTATTTTTAAAGTACCATTTAAAAAATCTACTACTTCTACTAGAGTAGTTGCTCCATAAATTTCTATGCCATCTACAACAGCAGCTTCTTTGGCATTTTCTATTGGAACTATTATTTTTTTAATACCTAACTTTTTTGCTTCTATGCACATTGGTAAAATTCCATTTACTTTATTGAGCTTTCCGTCTAGTGATAGTTCACCAATAAATGCTATGTCTTGTGGTATTTCTTCTAGTATTACTTCTGTACACACTAGTATCCCAACTGCAATTGGAAGATCAAAAAATGAACCTCCTTTTTTAGTATCTGCTGGTGCAAGATTTACTATTATTTTTCTGCTTTGCAATTCATATTTAGAATTTTTTATGGCAGTTCGTACTCTTTCTTTTGCTTCTTTTACGCTTACATCTGGAAGCCCAACAATATCCCAGCCGTGGCATTCCTCCAGATACATCAACTTGCACGGAAATAAGGTAGCCATCTAGCCCTACAAGTGACATGCTTTTTACTATTGATAACATATTTTACCTCTTTTTTAGGGGATTTTTTAAGAATTAAATTTGCTTGAATTAAATATATATTATATTAATATATTTTCCAGAATTTGTCAATAGATATAAATGTTTTTATTTAAAATATGAAAATATTAATAAAACTAAAAGAAAAACCTCAGCAATCGCTGAGGTTAATAATCTACTTCAAGAAGTGATAGAGTGGTTGTGCATCATCTTCGTCTATGCTGTCAATCCAAAAATTATAATGACTAACATCATTATAAGAAGGATTTTCAGGATTTTTGACAAGCTCAGGCACCACTTCTTCTAACACTTTGTAGACTTCAGGATGATTTTCTTCCAAATAGTTTAGTTTTTTCCGTAAAGTCATAAAAAATCCCCTTTCAAATTTTAATAAAAAAATTATAACATAATTATTTTAAAATAAACAATAAATATTTATTTTAATTAAACAGTATTTTTATAATTTTTAATCCTCTAAATTATCTATGGCATATTGTGCTTCTTCTTCAGTAAACTTTTCTCCATATTCTGATATTAATTGGTCATATATTGCACTTTTAGACATATTCATTGTTTCTTGGTATGTTTTAGCTTTTTCTAATGCATTAGCTTTCCAATCTGCATTTATGTTGTCTATTGCATATTGAGCAGCATCTTCTGGAAATTTTTCACCATACTCTGAAGTCAGCTGATCATAAATCCCTTCTTTTGACATATACATATTTTCAGAATATGATTCTGCCTTCTTAAGTGCATTTCTATATTCTTTTGGTATATTATCCTCTATTGCTTCATTTCCATTTTTATTTGTCATTGCAGAAGTCTCAGCAGTATTATTGTTTCCTTGCGAAGTAGCAATAGCAATTATAATGATTATAATAATTAGCCAAAACCACCATTTTTTATATACTGGTTTCTTCTCTGATTCAGTATGATTTGCCATAATAAATTCCTCCTTTTTTATTTTATGTAATGAGTATATCATCATTGTGTTGCAGATATTGTCGTTTTTTGTTAGTTTATAATTTTTTAAGTCACTGTATTTCTATTAATTTTTAAATATTATATAATGTTGCTAAATAATTTGTTTTGGAGTGATTAAAATGATAACAAACAATTACAAATCATTGGAAATTATTGAATATAATCCAAAATATGACGAGCAAATTAAAGATTTACTTGTAGAACTTCAAAATTATTTAATAGATGTAGATGACTGGCATACACAAGTATTGCTAGATAATTATAGAGAAGATAATTTTAAAATGGATATGAAAAAAGTACAAAGTCAAAGTGGAAAGGTATATTTAGCAAAACAAGAAAATGATATTATTGGCTTAATTATTGGTGTAGTTGCTGAAACGGATGAAATAGATAAACTAACCAATGATTGTGCTAAAACAGGAGAAATATTAGAATTAATTGTAAAAAATAACATACGCGGAAATGGCGTTGGAAAATTATTGTTAAATAAAATGGAAACACATTTTAAAGATATAGGTTGCTCAAGAATTAACATAGAAGTTTTTGGTCCTAATAAAAAGGGATTAAACTTTTACACCCAAAATAATTATATAGTAAGAGATTATATTGTTTCAAAGAAAATAAAGTAAAGGCTAAAAAAGCCTTTTATTTTATTGATGAAATATAAGTATTTTGAACTTTCGCCAAAGACTTTAATAATTTAATCATTATCTTTCTTCTTTGCTTAAGCCCAAAATCTGTTCCTTCAAATTATTTACTAAAACTTTAAGTCCTTCATCATTTAATTGTATTCCTAATGTATTCATGGCACCTTTAAAATTACCATTTTTAGATTCTTCCAAGTACTTCTTTAAAATACTAGGGCCCTCTTCTTTATGTTTTTTAATTATTGTTGGAGCAATTAACCCTCCAAGTGCATATCTTTTCTCAAAATTCATAGCTCTTGGATCATCAATTATATTTCTAGCCATACGTCTTACATACTGAGTAGAAAACTTATTATCTCTCATAAACTTTTCTATAAATTGCAAAGTAATTTCACCGTTTTGACTTTTTTCCTTTGCCAATAATAATTTAGCATATACTAATCTTGCATCCTGCATAAAACTGTTTATTCTTATGCTACTAATTTCTTCTATTGTTTGTTTTGAATAATCTGTGTTTTTTATTAGATAATCTGTAAGCATTCCCTCAAAAGCAATAGTTGTTGCTTCTCCAAATTAGAGCTTGCTCTAATAAATCATAATCTATATTTAAGTCCTTCTTTTCTCCTATTACTTTATCTATTGCCTGGTTTAGTTCTTTTAAAAAATTTTCTTTCATAACAATTGTTTCATCAAGATTTACTATGTGTTCTTTGCTCATTTATATTTATATCCTTTCAAATTTTATATATAATTCTAGTTATATTGTAAGTTTATTTTATTATATTATTATTTTATTGACAACAAATTTACTATTTTTCAATTCACAATCTATACTATATAATATAAATATTATACAATTAATTAAAATTTACAAGGTGTTTATGATTAGTCATAAAAAATAAAAAAAGAGAAATAGTCATAGTCACAGTTGTAAGCTTGTCGTTGTGGTATCTTGGTGATGATACAAGTATAGTGTTGCCTAATATAGATTATGATGTTTGTTATAAATGAAACAACTCATTTTCTCACATTCTATTTGGTTTAAAAATTACCTTTTATTATTAATTCAGACAATAATTTTTCTAACTTAGGTATTGTATAATATCTTGCTGTTGAATAATTTCTAATTTCAAATATCATATATATAATCAGTATAATACTCAAAATTACTACTGCTGTAAAAATTATATATGCAATATTTACAAGATTATCTTCCAATTTTATATTTGTACTTATTGATGTATATATATTTATAACTCCAAATGTTATAGGAATAATATATATACTTATTATTGTTGCTATAAAGTTCTTAATTTCAATAGGTTCCTTTCTTTTTTTATTATTATAATAGCTTTTTAATTCTCTTATACTTTCTATGTTATTTATATTATTTATTCTTAAAATCTTTTTTAATATTTTTAATTCTTCTTTTTGCATTATTTTTAAATTATAAGTGGTTATATCTAAATTTTTCTTTAGATTTTGTATTTTTGATGATTTTTTTCCTCCCCTTTGTTTTGAATTCAAATATAATACATCTGCTGATTTTTTACAAAGATACATCACTATTAATAAAACTACAGCCAATACAAATATTAATGAAATAAATACATACTTTTGAATACAACATACTATTAAAAAGTATATTATTCCAATTATTGATATTATTTTCATTGTTAATGAAAAATCCTTCATAGATTTTACAATTGGACTATTTTCTTCAAATTTTGTAATTATTTCATCTACTATAAATCCATCTTTTATTTTTAGTTTATTATTGTATTTCATTTATTATTACCTTTCCATTTTTACATACTTTTACTTTTCCACATTTTATTAATGTTTTTTGAATATTTTTTAAATTTTCACAAAACACTTGTTTTGTTATATTTAATTTTATATAAATTCTTTTAAAAGCTTGAACTCTGTTTATTAATACATTATTTATATTACCTCTTATTTCTTCTAATATTAAACAAGATATAACATTTAGTTCTAATGGAAATAGCCATTCATCAATATTTCCTTCTGGGTTTTCTTCACGAGTGATGTTTAACATTTTGTTATTAAAATTCATATTTTTAAATTCTTGTATTATTATATTAAGCATTTCGCATTTTGCTCTATATAATAGTTTTTCTAAACATCTATCATAATCGAATTTATAATTTTTTTCTATTTCACCATGTTTTATTACTTCCTCAAATGCTCCATTTTTTATTCTTTCTTTTAGCCAGTAACATTGGTATCTTTTTACAATTGTATTAGATAATTTTTCTAAACTTTCTTCAAGTTTTTCTAAATTTTCTTTTAAAAATTCTTTTGATATCTCTGGTTTTTCTCCTATCCATATTCCTTCTTTATTTTTTTGTATTATGTACATACTTTCATAATACGATATTTTGTTTCTATTCATATACGTTATAAACTGTTCAAATTCAATTGCATATGTGTTGCAAATCTGTTTAATTTCCCTTTGTGTGTACATTCTTTCTCCATATTGTTTTAGATATTTTAAATCTATTTTTATCATTTTAATATATTTTTTTATCGAACATATTTTTTGCATATTTATTCTTGTCCAACAATCATCTGTTTTATAAATTATTCCTTTATAGCAATTCAATAACATTATTAATTCTTTTAATTCTATCTTTTCCTCATTAGAAATTAATTTTAATTCTTTTAACAATATTTTTTGCTGTTCTCTTAAATTATATTTTTTAATAAGTTTTTTTGTTATTTCTGTTTGCTCCATATATTTCCCCTTTTAAAATTTTAAAGAATTACATTTAAATATTATAATTATGCAGTTTGATAAATTTTTATCATAATTAAATTAATATATTATTTATATCTTTTGTCTACAAATTTACTCTATTCGAAATTTAAACATTTATTTTTATCTCTTTATTAATTTTTGTAGATATTATATCATATTTGTTTTTTTAATAACCATTCTTAATCTATAATTATTTCTTATATTCCCTTCGGGTTATGAGTTGTAAATTTCTGGTAATTGTAAATTTGTGAAATTTGTTGTTTTTATTGATTTTATGCTAGTTTCAAAGATTTATAAAATTTGAACATTTGTGTATTTAGGGGACAATTTTTGTGAATTTCTTCCCCAACTTTTCCCCAACTCGTTTTATACATTTGTTCGTATAAAAATTTAATATTAATGGGAAACCTAAAATTTATTTAGGAGGTTTTCAGTTATGAATAATAAAATTACTTATCGTAAAGAGGGAGATTATTTTATACCAAATTTATCTTTACCTATACAACCTAAAAAGCAAATTGGAAAATATGGTAGATTAAGATTAAATTACTTAAAAGATTTTAAGAAAGGTCTATATACTGAATTACTTATAGATGGTACTTTAAAACAACATTTATTAGATATAGACGAAAGTGCTAATGAAAGAGTAAATGTGCTTATAAAGCAATTTGCTGAATCTGAAAATGTTAATGAATACTTAAAAGAACATCATCAGATGGAATGGGTTCAAACTATGAATAATATTAAAAATAGAGCTGAAGAAATTGTATTGAATGAAATTATATATGTATAGGAGGATATGAAAATGGTTAATTTTAGAGAAGTAAATGATAATGATATTTTAAAAGAGTGGTTAGATTATAGAGAACAGGAGGTTTTTGGTAGTCTTACTGAAGAAGATAAAAAACATCATATTTATTTTGACGAAATTGTTGAGAATATTTTAAAGACTGTACCTAAACAGAGTCAAAAGTATGTTAAGAAACAATTAGATAAACTTGATGAGAATTTTATGGATTATCTTTGTTATTGGAATGAGAAGTATTATAGGAATGGTTTTGTTGATGGTTCTCAGTTAGTTATGGGGTGTTTTGAATAGTAAAGAATTTAATTGAGGTGTAAAATAGATAAATTAAATATTGAAATTGATTCTGAATTAAAAGTTAATGCAGAAGAAATTATAAATAATTTAGGATTCAATTTAGAAGATGTTGTTGTTTCGTTTTTAGAACAAGTTGTATTTAAATAAAGGTCTTCCATTTGATACAAATGATAATAATTAAAATAATCCGTCTAATAGTAAAAATTGCACTTTAAATTTCGTTTAACATAAATAAAAGTGTGAAATTTGACTTTTAAACAAAATGTCATTTTTCACACTTTTTTTATTAATTTTTTTCTACCTTACTTAGTTCTATATAATCTTCTTCTGGACTTTTTATAAAAGAACGACTCAAATGATAATGTCCCCCATCAACACTACATGCTCCACATTTACAAGTAACAAATTCATGAATACTTTTAGATTCAACAATTTCTCCGCAATGTTTACATTGAATTTTATTTGATATTATTCTTTCCATAATTTTCTCCTTTCAACAATAGTATCTATTTCTATAAATTCATATAATGCATTTTCCTTGTTACATATATTAAATTATATTTTATAGTGTTCATATTATTTCAATTCAATAAATATTTATTCAAGCATAACAAGACTATTAATATCCATCATACTCATCTTATGAGCAAATAGTTTCTTTTCTATATCATTTAAAAAGTCTAATTCAATACCATTATACTTAAGGATATTTTTTTCGTTATATACTTTTTCAAATAAATTATTTAATTCATTTATTACATATTTAGAATATTGAACTTGAAATTTTTTCATTTTTATTATTCTATAATTGTGATAAAAAAATGTTATTTCATCTGGAGTATCTAATGGAATATATATATCTTTTGTTAATGCTATACTTTTTAGCTTGTCTTGTGCATATTTTTCATTAAAATATAATATTTTGTCACTTGTATATGTCTCATTTTTGTATAAAAAATAATTTTTCAATTTTTTTATAATCTTTTTCTTTGTTGCCTTTTTTATAATTTTTCTATTATCTAATATTATTTTTGAATATACATTCATATTTTGACAATTTCTAACATCTCCAATAGTAATATATATATTATTTTGCTCATTAACATCTAAAGGCTCTATAATATTTATTTTACATGTGTCTTCTTCAAAAATTTTTCTAATTATTTCACATATTCTTTCATCTATAACATCATAATCGTATTGATCACCTAGAATATCATTTTCTATTTTTTCATTTTCTATTTTAACCAAATAATTGCCATCTCTCCCATAATTTTTTACAAGATTGTATGGTAAACTTTCAAAAACCCCTCTTACCAGCAAATCATAGTATAAGTTATTTTGCATTTACATCACCTCTTTTCATCCCAATTGTATGTTGCTTTAAATTTTACATTCGAATAATTATTTACATAGTAGCACAAATATATTTCTAAAAAATCATAATTGTCTAATCCAAACTTTCTTATTATTTCATCTTCTGATTCTATTTCATCTCTTAAATAGAAATTATCATTCTTAAATTTTATATTTTCATTATTCCTAATATAGTTTTCAAAATTTTGATTTAATGATGATAATACAAAATCATCTTTAACCAATAATGTTTTATTTATATTTCCGCATTCCACCAAAAGTTTCAAAACTTCTTGATTGTACTTTATTTTATTAAATTGCTCTATAACCATATTTTCTAATTCTTTATTTTTATTTAATCTTGATAGGAAAATTATTTTCCCCTCCAAGTTCATAAAATAAGTAAATGGTTTAACGTATTGTTTCAGTGCATAATTAGTATTGTATCCATTTAATATTATTTCATTTTTTACAACATAATCACATTTTACTGTCATTTGATATAAATATTTATGTATTTTCTTCAAACTATCAAAATCTTCTTTTATTAAAAGTTCATTAGTCAACAAATATGAATTAAAGAATATTAGTCCATATATATCTATTTCATTTTCTTTTTTTATATTCAAATTCTTTTTTTCAATTATTTTCATACCACTTAAAACATTTTCTAACTTACTCTTATTAATCATTTCATATGTATTTTGTGAAATGTTTTTATTCCACTTAAAATCCATTTCATATTTTTTTATTTCATTCTTTATATCATATATGATTTGAATGTAGTATTCCATCTTGTTATATATTTCTATGTTTCTTGCTATGATAATTTCAGCTTGATAGTCTTTTTTACTATCAATTAAATTCTCTACTACAGTATTAGTGTATTTCAATATTGATTCATATATATTTATTATATTGTTAATTTCATCATATAATAATGCATATAGTTGTTCTTTTAAATATTTATTGTCCGTTATTCTTTTTCCTTCAATTTGTTTTTCTTCATTTATCTGGTTTGTAACATTTTCTAATCTCTCATCATTAAACAATGCCAAATTATTTTTTAATAATTCATTAAAACAATATTTTTCAAAATCAACATCTTCTATTGCTTTCCTACATTTTTCAAGATATTTATTTGCATCTATAATATGTCCTATTAACAATACCTGTTCAAGATCTAGTATTGATTGAATTGAATATATATCTCTATCCCATTTTTCATCTAATAAAGGATTAATATTAATAAATAATTCTTTCTCTAAATCTAAAATCTTTTTATTATTGCCATTTTTTAAATATCCTTCTACATATTTATCTAATAAATTCAGTACTTCTATTGAGTATTCGATTTTTTTATTAACTATAAGAAATTTTAATCCTTCTTCTATCATTTTAAATATACATTCTTCCAACCAATAATGATTCTTTATTCTTTCTGGATTAGGAATGGTTCCAGTATTTATATAAGACACTAAATCAAGTCCACTCATCTTTAGCATTGACTTTTGAATAATCTTTTCTTCATACCAATATGAATTATATGGAATCATTTCTTTTACACTTGAATAATCATTTAATAGTATCATAATGTTTTTTTCGAATTCTATAATAGCATTAAAATCTTTTTCACGCATAAAAAATTCCAATAAACGCATTAAATTTTGGGAACTTCTTTTAGCTATTCCATATAAATAATTTTGTAAATTCTTATCATTATTACTTATATTATCAATTTTTTCACTAGCATAAGCTTCCTGAATTTTTACAATTTCTGAACATGTAATAAAATTTAAATTACTGAATGAAAAAGTTCTTTTAGAAAGGTTTATAAATACTACAATTGTTTTTATTGTATATATTGAGAACAGCAAAGCTAATACTACCTGTCCTTTTATATCAAACATATATAATAATATCAACGCAATGTTAATTACTATATAGTTTCTTATTCCATTCAAATTTTTTCGATTCTCTCTTTCTTCAATAACTGCCTTCGATATATTAAAATCAAGATTTGCATATTTACTTGTAAATACTCCAGATAAATTTGCATAAAACAAAGCTACTAAAAATCCAGATACACCTAATGTTGCAATTAAAAATTGAAAAAAGTTATCACCCGAATAATTAATAATATTTTTTAACCACTGTAATTTTCCTTCAAATGATGTATAAAATTTTCCTTCAATTTTAATAAAAAAATATATTATACTTGTTACCACTATAAAAAATATAAAAGTTTTTAAAAATTCCTTAGCAGTGTTTTTTAAATTTAAAAACTCATTTTTTTCTTTTTTATTTATATTGAATAATTTAAATAATCCTATACTTTTATATTTTTCTAATTTATATTTTTTAAATTTCCAAATATTAAATCTCTTATTTTCTTTCATTTTTCTCCTAACTAGAAAAGCAAAATAATTCTGTAAATTTATACATCTTTATTTTGCTTTTCTTTTGTTCTATAATTTATTAAAATATTCTCTAATCTTATTAGCCATTAAAACTCTTCTTTTCTGTAAAAATTCCTCATAATTTTCAACGGACATATTAATTATATCTTTAGGTATAGCACTTTCTTCTAAATTTTTATATAAATCTTCTTCTGAATTAATTAATCCGTACTTATTTTCTTCTCCATTGCATTGTGCTTTAATATCTGCCATATAATCCTTTGGAGCTCTGTTACTTACTGCAATATTTATTTCTGTTTGTAACATAGTAAAATTTGCAATCTGATTATATTGTTGTTTATTGTTAAATCCGTTCTTTTTTAAATAATCTTTAGGAAAAATATGGTGTACATCTCCTCTATTTTCAATCAGATATTGCACTTTTATACTATCTGATAGAAATCCTCTATCTCCCAAGAATATTTGTGCTGCCAAGAATGTTTTCCAGAAAGGACTACTTGTAACAGGTGTATTTAATCTATCTACTAAGTAATTTGTCCAGAATGATTCTGTTAATTGTCTTTCTTCTTCCTCTCTAATATACTTTTCAATATCTTGATTATCATTTAATCTTCTAATATCATAGTCAAAAGCTGATTCAGGAGATGAAGTATATCTTTGAGTTAGAATAGACATTACAACCCATCTTCTTACTAGAGTTTGGATTTTACTTGGCTCAATATTCTTTTCTCTCAATACTAAATACAATATATATCCAAAATTTAAAACATTTTGTGATCTTACCAAACTCTCATCTATAATACCAGCAGATTTTAATATCATAATATATCTTTCAAAATTGCTTTGATTTACAAATTGTTTCACACCATCATATAACGTTTTGAAACTATCCTCAACTATATTTTCACGGTATTCTCTAGTTTCAAAATCACGTCCTGATAATAAACTTACTAAATCAGATAATTTTCCTCTTTTGAATTTATATGTAAATGCCACTCTTAAAACATCAGTATAAGAAGGTAAATATAAATCTTCATTTTTATCTTTTATCCATTTAATTTGCTTAAATATGTCCTTTTTGCTAAATTCAATATCATTATTTTTTATATTATCATAATCAACAGGAGTTTTAGCAAAATGGCAAAAATAATCTATAGCTTTCCTTATATCGTTTCCTTCATATTGTTCATTAACACTTATTTTTGACATGGCAAAATCAGCTTGAGATAAAACTACACCTTCAGAATTAATTCTAACAAATATTTCCGTAACTGTATCTATATCTAATGATGAACCTAATTCTATTCTTCCGATAGTAACATTTTTTACTGCTAATAATTTATTAATTCTTTTGTTTACCTCATTTGGACTCATCTCATATTTATTTGAATAATCAGTAACAAATTGCCATGTATCTATATTTCCATCTTTCATAAATTCTGATATATCTGGTATCCATTCATCTTGTTTCTCTATTGCAGGATTTAATGTTTGAAATTCTTCCTCTTTTATATTAAAAGCAATTTTTATTCTTTTCTTTTTATAATTACTATCCAATACTTCTTGTCCTAATAAAGCTGCTGTTAATGCTGTTATTCTTTGTTGCCCATCTATTAATACTTGTTTTCCTTCAGAAGATGTTCCATCTTTTAATTTTACATCTGGGCTTTTCCATGTAATTATATACCCTACTGGATAACCTTTATATAACGAATCTATTAAATTTCTTACTTTTGTAGAATCCCACACAAACGGTCTTTGAATTTCAGGAATTGCAATAGTTCCATCACTTACAAATCCTAATAAAGTACTTACTGATACATTATTTACTTCAAAATTTGGCACATAAATCATCCTTTCTATCTTTATGTTGCTTGTTATTAATTTTCTTTAACTTTTGATTCAATATATTTTATTTCATCTTCAGTTAATCCAATCAATTGATATAATTGAACATCTATTGGCTCAGAAAAGTTAATTATTTTGTTATCTATATAATTTTTAAAATTTGGTACATATTTTGCCAATGATGTCAAAGCCTCATCTGTTAATAATAATGCATATTTTACAAATTTGCTATTAATATATTTCCTAAAGTTACTAGCTTCTTTTTCTGTTTTAAAAGATTTTAAAGCAACTCTTGCCCTACCAAAAGCACTATGGTTATCTACAATAGCTAACTGATTATTTCTTCCATCCTGTCCTCCTGGATGTGCACTAGAAACAACTACTTGCCATTCAGAAATATATTTTACATTTTTAGTTATTAAATCTTTATTAATTACGAACCACCTTGTTCTTCCTGCTGGACCAGGTTTATCATTAGTTAGCACTTTAATCTTATTTTTATAGTCAACGATTTGTCCATTAAATAATTCTGATTTTTCTTTATTTTTTATAATTAAATCATTATCTATACCAAATAAAGAATCTCCTCTAGGCAAAATTTCACTACTTAAAAATGTTAAATTATTTTTCTCTACAAATTGTTTAATTTTTTCAACAATATCTATATCTTTAGGATTAATAATTAATAAATCATCTCCTGGATTATTCTGTTTCAAGGAAACACTTTTGTTATTTACAATATAATCATATTTAAATCCACTATCTTTTTTATTTTTATTTGTTACCACTATTGCTACTCCATCTGGTATATCTGTATCATCAAATATTTCTTTGGCATTTGGATAAAAAGATACTCTTTCAAGGTTACAATTATTAATTAAATTATATCCAAATTTTTTTAACCCTTTTCCTGATTGATGTATCCATCTCATTCCTGGATAGATTAATACTGTTTTATTATTAGTAAGAGACATCGCCTGTTCTTGAAAATGTTGAAATATATTAGTTCTTGGTTTTTGAGCATTACTACTACTTTTACTATTTGATTCTTCTTGATATGGCGGATTTCCAACTACTAAATCAAATTTCATTCTTTCATCTCCTTTAACATAAAACATATTTTTCTCTAATTCTATTCCTTCAAATTTTTTATTTTGCAATAAATAATTGTTTAGTTCGTTATAGTCTACATTTCCTTCTCTATCTTTTATACTTAATAAATCATAACTATTAAATAATCGAGCAATATTTTCTATATTTAATCCAAGTATATCATATATTTTTCTTGTAAATTCATATGCAATACTAGATGTTGGTATTAAATAAATTATATTATTAAAATTGTCCTTCCTAAAACCTATCTCTAATAATACTTCATACAATCCTATTGAAAATTCGCCCATTTTACTAGCAATATCTAGGATTCTTCCGTTATTATTGCATATTTCTATTAATTCTTTTTCATCAATTAAATCATACATATTTTTGCATACATTTATTGGTGTAATAATTTCAGACTGTGATATTTTTTTAAACTTATTCATTGCAACTTCTGCTCGTTCTATCGTTTTTAATGATTCATCATGTGATAACTTATTGATATTCTGTATTTTATAATCTAATTGACTTAATTTAAAGACGTCCATACTGTCATTCATCAGTTTCAATATAATACTATTCAACCCCAGATTTTTTGCAATTCTCTTATTATCTTCAGTGCAATCAATACTTTTAACTACATCAAGTAAAGAATTAACATTATCCTTAGTTAAAAATGAGTAAAATAATATTCTGGCAAAATATGTTCGAATTTTTTTCTCATAATTTACTGATTCTTCATTATTTCTTTCTATATTTTCTTCACTATCATCACTATCTGTTGTATCGCCATTTGTATTATCTTCTGAATCAGATGTAGATGTATCTAAATCATTTCCATCTTCATCATTGGTATTATCTACTGATAATCCTTTACTTGAGCCAAGTTCAGCTTGTCTATCTATAACTTTTTTTATTTCATCATTCTCTAATAGTCTTAAATCTACTGGAATATCATTTACTTCATCCATTACACCCTTTTCTTTAGAATATTCACTTACAGCATCCATTATATTTTTAGGCTCAATCTCCACAATCTTGTTTTTATTTATTGTAATTATTGGTGAGATTCTTAATTCATTTTTCAGCCTTTCCTCTAACAATGAATTTCCAGATTCTTCTACATTTACATTATATATCTTTGATTTTTGCTCTTGTAATACAAACATTCGATATGGATCAAAGTCAACTAATAATGTTTGTGGCTTCATATTATATTTTATAACATTTTGTTCATTATCTACATATTTTTTAATATACGGATTTTGTAACCTAAAAATTGCTTGATCATATTCTTGAGGAGATGATGTATCTTTTAAATAAATCATCGTATCCCATTCTTCAACTGTTGAACCTGTTAGCATTCTATTAACTGTCAAAGTTAATGTTTTCACATCATTTTCTTCACATTCTCTAATTTTATCTTTTATCTCAGCAATAGTCTTATATTGATTAGAATTATCTACTCCAGAAATATTAATAACTTCATATTCATTTAGATTTTTAAACTTATTTTTGTTATTTTTTATTAATTCTTCTAATGCATCACATGATGCACAATATGGTAAAATGCACACAATATGCCTACACATCTTTCCTTGCTTTATTTTGTCATAATTTAAAAATCCCAATACATTTTCATCCTCTTTAGATCCATCAATAACTTCAAAAAGCTCTAATATTTCTTGTTCATTTACAAATTTTTTATGAGAATTATCATATGCTTTTTTTATAGATTTTGGTTTTAATAGGGCAGAAAAAGCATATGTATATCCATTCTTCTGATATTCCTTTAATTTTTCTTTTGCCTTTTTGCTTGGATTAAAAGCAAATCTTACCATCTGTGGGAAACCAAAATATGGATTATCCCATTCTTTAGTTTCATCATTTAAAATATTCTCATTATTCCATTTTTCTTGTTCTTCTACTATATCTGAAAATTGGCAAAAAGAAATAATATCTTCTTTTTCGAATTCGCTTCCCATCAATATTCTGTAGGGTGTTCCTGATAAATGTAATGTCGTATCAACATCTAAAATTTTTAAATTTGCATTTAAATCATTAATATTACTTTCTTCTTTTTGGTACTTATCTTTTATATCTTTTTCATATTTTGTACTTTCTAATATTTTACCATATTTCTCTGCTCTTGCTCCAAAATGCGTTTCATCGACTATTAATAAATCAATTTTATTTTTAAATACATCCTTATGTTTTTCTTTAATTAAATCGCCTTGCAAATCTTGTAATGTCAAAAATACAACTACCTTTTCACCTTTAGATAATCTTTCACTTATTTCATTATTATTTCTCGATAGTTCTTCAGCAGTAATAAAACTATACCCATCAAAGTTTTTAGGGATTTCAACATTTTTTTTCCATTCACTATTTACATCCTTTATTGCAGAAACAATTACTACTAAATTTGCATTCATTTCTTTTGCACACATCATTGAAGTAAAAGATTTTCCAAATCTCATAACTGCATACATAAGTAAATTTTTTCTTCCATTTTTTCTTGCCTTTTTAAAATTCTCAATTGCTTCTTTTTGATTTGGTCTTGGCTGCCATTCTTTTTCTTCTCTCTTATACTGAAATATTTCTGGAAGACTTGTATTAGCATCATAATACTGATATTTATTATCATTTTTTTCATAGCTATCTTTAATATCTTCAATTGCCTCTTTCACATCAGTATCTATAGCATTCTTAAAAAATTCATTTGAATAATAGATTCCTTTTGGTATATCTTTTTCTTTTAATCTCGCTTTTCCTAATTCTTCTTCAATATATTTATGTACAGAATAGTCTCTAAAGAAGACATTTGAATTAATCATAGCTTTTTCTTTATATTCTTCTTTTAAATCAGGAAAATATTTTTTCCATTCATTTAGTCTAATTTTAACAGGTCTATATGTATCACCTATTTTTAAATAGTTAGGCACAGTATTAGTTGTAAATGCATAAATATATGGCTCAACTCTACCAATTATGATATTATCTATAATTTCTTTTCCTTCCATTATTCCTCCTATTTTTTCTTTAATAATGTTTCAAATTTAATTTTTCTATTTGTGTCCCAATTCATTATCTTACAATATATACCATTATGCTTTTTATTATTTCCTGTTTTACAACCTTCGCAAGTATACTCTTTTGTTATATTCCCAAATAATGTTATTTCCGTCACTTTCTCGTTTTTACAACTATTTGGTATCACATATTTAATACCATCCATTTGCCATATATTCCAGCTTATAATATTAGCAATTTCTTTTATTAGTTTAATATCTGGTTTTTTATTGAATTTATTGTAATAATAATCAATATAAGTATATAATAAATTTTCCCTAGCCAATAAAACATTATCACCTTGCCAATCAAACCCATATACATTCTTTACTGCAATAATTGACCATTCTATCCATTCTTCTTCATTTAAATTATTTTCAGATACAATCCTTAATTTTCTATCTAACAGTCCAATTCTATCTTCTACTTTAATTGACTTTCCTGTAACAGTATCATATCTACTCACTAAATATGGAGCTTCTCCACATGAAATTTCTAATCTTGTGCTTTTAACATAACCTTGCCAATTTTTTTCTTTAAATTCAATTTTATCGTAATTTGTTATCCAACCTTTATTACAAGATTTATTAAATACATTTGTCCTTTCAAACCATGATTCATCTGCTAAATTATTTTGTTCGTTGCAAATCCACGATGGTGTAAAAACCTCTGCATTATTTTTTGATCTTGCCACTTTTTCTTCTTTATTTTTTTTAGAACGAGGTTTAATTAAATCTTTATATATTCCAGTTATTTTACTAATAGTTATTTCAGATTCAAACTCAAAGCCTATTCCATTATATTTATAGTCATTTGTTGCCCATATAAGATTTCTGCCACTACTATTATCTTTTAAAAGAATATTTAATAATTCAAAATCAACTGATAACAAATTTTCTTCTTTAATATCAATTAATTCATTAAACATTTTGTAATCTCCTATTTATTAAGTTTCTATCTCTAATATATCATCAACATTACATTCAAGGACTTTGCATATTTTAGCTAAAGTTTCTATTTGAACAGTTTCATTTCTTCCCAACTTTGCCATTGCATTTGTAGTTATTCTTGCTTTTTCACATAATTGTGTTTTATTTATTTTTTTATCTATCATTAATTTCCATAGTTTGTCATAACTTATAGTCATTCAGAGTCCCCCTATTAATTTTTTACTGTGAAATAATTTTATCATTTATGATATTTTTGTTCAAGATTTTCTTGAATATTTCAAGAAATAATTTTAAGCACATTTCTGTGCCAATTTTATCTATCGCATCTCCTATCCTTCTTATTTTTCTCTTTTAATTTTTTATATTTTACTTTTTCCTGTTCCCTTTCCCTCATCTCTTTTATCTGCTCTTTCATCTTCCTAGCATTATCACAAACTTCATCACACATCCTAATTTCTTTCCTAACTTTCTCTATAGTAGAAGTAACACTAATTATTTCCTTAGTAACAACATCTTTTTCACCTTCATTATCTAATTTTTGTCTCTTATAATATAATCTATTTCGTGTGTTTAATAACTTTTTCATTTCTTCTTGTTTATTTTCTTTCACATTATCAATATCACTCAAGGTTTCAATCCTATACTTACATAAAAATCTAATTCTTTCTGAATACTTATCCATCTTTTTTACTTCTGCTCTCATCTTTGGAGTAAGTTTATAATTTAAATTTTTCTTTGGATATACTTTTAATAAATAACAATAGTAATAATATAAAGCAATTATTCCTTTAGTCTTTTTTAATTTTTTCACACTACCTTTATAAAATAATCTTTTATCATAAGTTTTTAAGCTTAATTACTTCTTCTCTACTTGGATATCTACTACAAATTTTATTTTGTATATTTTCAATAGAATATTCTTCTCCAAATGCTCTTTCTATCCTAATATTTCTTTTATGTGGGTGCATTCTCACACTAATTTTATTAGCTCTAAAATATACTTCATATCCCATTTCTTTTAATCTTTTTAAGAATTCTTTATAAGTCCACGAATGTTCTATCGCATAATCTATATCTTCTTTTGCAAATTTATAATAGTCTGAATCTCTCATAGATTTTTTATAAAAATTTTCAAAATTGATTCCAGATTTACAAGTCTTTTCTTTTAAAGCACTTAAGCCATATTCTTCACATATTTCATCTGATGTTTTTCTTAATAATGCTGTATTAGTAAAATTACTATAATACTTTTTCCCATCTTTAAATGAAACTGAATTGATGACAAAATGATTATGGAGATGTTTTGTATTTAAATGAGTGGATACTACAACTTGAAATCTATCTCCCCACATTTCATTTGCAAGTTTTACTCCAATTTCATGTGCTATCTCTGGAGTAACTTCTCCTTCATTAAAAGATTGATATGCATGGAATGCAAGTATTCCATTTTCTTTTCCATAAAATATTTTTACAAATTGCATTTGTTTAACTGCATCTTCTATTTCACAATTTATCCCTGTAGTATAAAATTGCTTTTCTGTTTTATCTGGATTAGTTGCATAAGTCATTACTTGTCTGATACTATTAAACTCATCCATTTCATATTTGCTATAAATATTTTTTGTCTTTTCTTCATTTGTTGCATAGTTAATTACATGATCTAATCTCTTTTGTACTTTCCATATTTTTGTTGTTGCCATTTGCTTTCTCCTCTCTTCTAAAAAGGGGATTGGGGAATTTCCCCATATAGAATTTCGAGCTGACGAAATTCATTGCTTGTTAGGACAACAATAAGCTTCTTTTTAGTACTGAAATTATTATTTTTTTCTATCAAATGCACACTTTATTTTGAAAAATACTTGGACTTTTTTATTAAAATCCAAGTACTTTTCTTCTTATTTTTTATTATAAATTATTTAATTTATAATAATTATTTTTGTAAAAATTCAATCTTTCTTCATCATCAATATTACCTTTTACTTCATGATTTTCATCTTCTATTTTTAATATTTTATTTATTTTTCTTAATAAGATTTCTTGTTTTATATCTCTTATTAAACATGGAACTTTGTCATATCCTACTGCTTTTGCTGCTACTAATCTTGCTTCATCTCTAAAAATATAATATCCATTTTCTTTTTGAATAATTTCAAATGGTTTTTTAATTCCATTTCTTTTTATTGTTTTCATATATCTACAAACCTTTTCTAAATTTCTATTACAAATTCTGTTATATTTAACTCCTTTTATATCTTTTATTTCTATTTCTTTATATCCTTTATAAACCTTCATATTATCAAATCCTTTCTTTTTTTCTATGTCAATAATTTTTGAATATTTCACTAAAAAATAACTTTATTTTATTAGCGAATATTTCACCATATGTACAATCTT
>CALXVD010000018.1 GCA_944391865.1 uncultured Clostridia bacterium | reverse complement strand
ATGCAGAATTTTTAGAGTTATATGAGCCATATAAAAGGAATTTGGGTGAAGCAGAATTTGCTGAAATATTAGGAATAAGCTATAGAAATTTATGAACAAAAGGTCCGTCCCCCTAGTTCACAAGTAAAAGGTGCATAAATAAGTCTTTTACATAATCCTTCATCAAAATCAGAACAAACATTATTGCATTCTTTACATGTTCTACATTCTCGTCTGCAACGAGTACCACAAAGGCCTTTTTTATGGCAAGAATATCTTTTAGAGCAGTGATTAAAGTTTACATGAATAGAATTGCCTTCTTTTCTTATCCTGTGTTTCTTAATTTCTTTTGAAATTGTAGTAGGGTCTTTTTGTAGATATTTTCCCATTTCTGTAAAAGTAATATTTTGATTTAGAGCTTGTTCAATGTAATTTCGATCTTCCAATGTTAAATGTTTTTGATTATGATACATATATATACCTCCTAAGCCCCATAGAAAGTACTTTAATATAATTATATCATTTTTGAAAAAAACTAAATTCCACTTGAACTTTACCTGGAATTTAGTTTTTTAATTAAGGGTTTTGAATAAAAAATTGAAAAAGCTTGTAAAAGTAAAAATAATATAGTAAAATAATGGTAATAAAATAAACACAAAGAAAAAAGTATAATAAAAAAGGACAAAAGAAAATGAGAGAAGTAGCTAAAACGCTTGCAGGAGTACACACACACACACAGGTATTTCTACAAAAAATAAAAAATTAAATAAAGTAAATAGCGTTAATAAAATTAGCGCTATTAGTAGTCCAAAAAATAAAGAGTTATATATAGCATAAAAGCTATATGTAGCTCTTTTTGTGTTTAATAATAAAAGAAAGGAGAAAAAACAAATGTCAAAACTAAAAAATGAAAGAAATGCAAAATTAGTAGGAGTGTTATTGGGTAGTAGTACCCATAAAGAAAACCAGATTGCATCAACACCAAAAAACAAAGGCATAACTCTAATAGCCCTGATAATAACAATAATAGTAATGTTAATATTAGTAGCAGTAACAATAAACGTAGTATTAGATACAGGGTTATTTGGGATAGCAAAAGAAGCATCAAGAGGAACAACAGTAGAAAAAGTAAAAGAACAAATAATAGCAGATATAACAGCAAAAATAGCAGAAAAACAAGGAGAAAATATAACAGAAGACGAATTAAAAGCAATTGTAGCACCAAAATATGGAACATTAGATGAAACAGGAACAATTTTAAAACTAACAGAAGGAGGATATGAAGTTCCACTAAATGAAATATGGCAAGTAGGAACAACAAAAACCCTTTCATCAATGTACTGCGAAATAGAAGGATGTGATAATGAAGAACATATACATAAAGGAGACTATGTGTCATATAATCCAATAACAGCTGAAACTTCATATGCACCAGATAAAGGTGAAGGAATAGGAAAATACACAGGATATACAGAAGAAAGTGAGGAGCAAAGTATAGCACAAGAAGAGTTGAATTGGAGAGTACTAGGAAAGAATGAATCAGGAGAAATACTATTAATATCAGGAGCACCAACAGAAGCAGGATTAACTTTTTATGGACATGTAGGATATAACAATTGCGAAGATGTATTAAATAATACATGTAAAACTTTATATAGTAACAGCCAAATAGGAGCAGAAGCAAGAAGTATAACAATGGAAGATATAGATAAATACTTAGGGGGAAGTAATTTTAATAAGGAAGAATT
This sequence comes from uncultured Clostridia bacterium, assembly GCA_944391865.1. Taxonomy (GTDB): domain Bacteria; phylum Bacillota; class Clostridia; order TANB77; family CAG-508; genus CAG-452. The sequence continues at coordinate 21,718 of CALXVD010000018.1, read as the reverse complement.
TGGAGGAGGAAGCAGTACAGAAGAAGGTTATGGTTACCAAGCAACAATATCTTCAATATTTGATTATGATGAAACAGCTAATAAGTTAACAAAATTAGAAGAAGCAAAAAACCTAAATTTAACAAGTAACGCATATTATTATGAAGCAACAAATGAGCTAATAGGAGAAAAAAATAGAGAAATATTATTAGGAAAAGAAGCAGAGAAAACATACTACAGCTGGGTTGCTTCGCGTGCGGTCGCTGTGTATAGCGGCTATGCTGGCTGGTGCATGGTCTTTGCTAACGAAGGCAGTGTCAATGCTTTCGGCTGCTTATGCTTTTCTTACGGCGACGAGGGCGGCGTGGCGCTTTGTCTTCGCCCTGTAGTTTCTCTACCATCTAATGTCACAATAGATGATGTACCAAAGAAAGCAGAAACAGTAACAGAAACATGGAATGACCCACTTGGTAGGTATTAGTAGTAAAAAATATAATATAGGAAGGCCTTAGGTCTTCCTATGATAAGGAGCTTTTATGGGAATTGTTAATATGGTAAAAACTATAAAGGAAATACATCCAACAGATATAATATTGGTAGAAATAGGAAGCTTTTTCTACACATACGGAAAAGATTCATATATATTATCATTTTTGTTTACATATCAACTTAAGAAAATTAGTAATGTTTATTCTTTGTGCTTTTCCTAAAAACAGTTTAAATAAAGTGATTGCTACATTAGAAAATAGAAAGATAAATTACATAATAGTAGATAGGAGAAATAATTACGAAGTAGTAGAAAAGTTAGACAATAAAAATTTGAATAAATATGAAGAAATTTTTGAAATGGCAAAAAAGGAATTAAACTATGAACTAGGGGACGGACCTTTTGTTCATAAAATGTGAACTAGGGGACGGACCTTTTGTTCATAAAATGTAAAAGGTATTTTTGAAATTTCAAAGATATCTTTTTTGTTTCGCTTTTTTATATAAATTAGGCAAGTAATTTTGTCTATTTTCTTTTTTGTGGTATAATATTTAAGGTGATAATAATGCAAAAGATTTTAATAATAGAAGATGATATAAAATTAAGAGAAGAATTAAAAAAGTTTTTAGATAATAACGGATATAATACGGTGATTTTAGAAAACTTTGAAAATTCAGTTCAAGATATTTTAAATGAAAATGCGGATCTAATATTATTAGATATTAATTTACCATATTTAAATGGGGAATATATATTAAAAGAAATACGAAAAGTATCTAACGTTCCAATTATAATGGTAACTAGCAAAGATAGTGAAATTGATGAACTTTTAAGCTTGAATTATGGAGCAGACCAATATGTTACAAAACCATATAATATTCAGATTTTACTTGCTAAAATTTCTGGCCTTTTAAAAAGAACACAAAACATAGATGCAAATCAGAATAAAATAAAGTATAATAATTTTATTTTAAATGTATCTAAAAGCATAATAGAAAAAGATGAGAAGATAATAGAACTTACAAAAAATGAATTAAAAATTTTGCATTACCTTATTTTAAATAAAGGAAAAATAGTATCAAGAGATGAAATAATGAATTATTTATGGGATACAGAAAGCTATATAGATGACGGAACTTTAACAGTAAATATGACGAGATTAAGAACAAAATTAGAAGAAATAGGAGAAAAAGACTGTATTGAAACTAAGAGAGGACAAGGGTATATGTTAAAATGAGTTTTAGAAGTTTTTTAAAAGATAAATTAATTTACATTATACTAATAATATTTGCGTCTGTAACATCACGGAATATTACTTCTTCCATATAATATTTCTTTATACGTGAAATTGTATATATGTATTATGCCAATTGTGTTATTAGCGTTATGTCTTGCGATAGAGTATTATAACAAAAACAAGTTTTATAAAGTATTAAAAGAAAATACGGAAGAATTAGAAGAAAAATATTTAATTTCAGAAATCATTAAAAACGCTAATTTTGAAGAAGGAAAAATATTAAAAGAAACTTTGCAAGATGCAGGAAAATCCATGCTTGAAAATGTGGATAAATATAAATTTTTACAGCAAGATTATAAAGAGTATATAGAACTATGGATACACGAAATAAAAATGCCAATAGCAACAAGTAAAATGATTATAGAGAATAATAAAAATGAAATTACAAAAAGTATTGATGAAGAGATTGATAAAATAGAAAATTATACAGAGCAAGCTTTGTTTTATGCAAGAAGCAACACTGTAGAAAAAGATTATTACATAAAAAAGAGTAATTTAAAAGAAATTGTAAACAATTCTATATTAAAAAATAAAGAATCATTAATACAAAATAATATAAAGATAAACACTCATGATTTAGATAAGGAAATCTATACAGATAGTAAATGGTGTGTATTTATATTAAACCAAATAATACAAAATTCTATTAAATATAGTAAAAAAGAAAATAAAGAAATAGAAATTTATGCAAAAGAAGAAAAAGAAAAAGTTATTCTATATGTTAAAGACAATGGTATTGGAATAAAAAAAGGAGAGATTACAAGAGTTTTTGAAAAAGGATTTACAGGAGAAAACGGAAGAATAAATGGAAAAAAATCTACTGGAATAGGATTATACTTATGTAAAAAATTATGTAATAAACTAGGAATTAGTTTAGAGCTAAATTCTGAAAAAGATATAGGAACAGAAGTAAGAATAGTATTTCCTAAAAGTAGTTTTATAAACGAAGCTTTGAAATAACCTTACAAAAATGTAAGGTTATTGTAATGTTAATTAATGGCATGTAATATAAAAAAGGGCTAAAATGTAATTAATAAAACAGAAAGGAGAAAAATAAATGGAAAATGTTTTAGAGGTAAAGAATGTTGAAAAATACTATGGGAATAAATCTAATTTAACTAAAGCCATAGATAATATTAGTTTTACATGCCAAAAAGGAGAATTTATAGGAATAATGGGAGCAAGTGGAAGTGGAAAAACAACCTTGCTTAACTGTATTTCTACAATAGATAGAGTAACGGCAGGAACAATAGTTATAAATGGAAAAGACATTACAAAACTAAAAGGAAATAATATAAACAAATTTAGAAGAGAAGAATTAGGATTTATATTTCAAGACTTTAACCTATTAGATACTTTAACAGCATTTGAAAATATAGCACTTGCACTTACAATTCAAAAAGTAAAACCACACGAAATAGAAGAAAGAGTTAAAGAAGTTGCCAAAAAATTAGAAATAACTGATATTTTAAATAAGTATCCATATCAAATATCTGGAGGACAAAAACAAAGAGTTGCATCAGCAAGAGCAATTATTACAAATCCAGAATTGATTTTGGCAGATGAACCAACAGGTAGTTTAGATTCAAAATCAGCAAGGCAATTATTAGAAAGTTTTGAAACATTAAATCAAAAACTAAATGCAACAATTCTTATGGTAACACACGATTCTTTTACAGCAAGTTATGCAAACAGAATTTTATTTATAAAGGATGGAAAAATATTTAATGAACTTGTAAAAGGTAATGATACAAGAAAGCAATTTTTTGAAAAAATAATAGAAGTTCAAACCTTATTAGGAGGTGAACTTGGAGATGTTATTTAAATTATCATTAAAAAATATTAAAAAGAGCTTTAAAGATTATGCAATATACTTTTTAACATTGGTTTTAGGTATAGCAATATTCTATATGTTTAACTCGTTAGATAGCCAGCAAGCAATGCTAAAAGTTTCTCAGTCTACTAGAGAACTTATACAGCTTATGATAACAATGCTTAATTTTGTTTCTGTAATAATTGCAGTAATTTTAGGATTACTAATTGTGTATGCTAATAACTTTTTAATAAATAGAAGAAAAAAAGAATTTGGAATATATATGACACTTGGAATGGGAAGAAGACAAATTTCTAAAATTCTTTTCATTGAAACAATATTTATAGGGATTATTTCTTTAGCAGTAGGATTAATAATAGGAGTATTTGCATCCCAATTTATGTCTGTACTTGTTGCAAAACTTTTTGAGGCAGATATGTCTGGGTACACATTTGTATTTTCAAAAGATGCATGTATTAAAACTTGTTTATATTTTGCAATAATGTATTTTGCAGTAATGATATTCAATACGTTTACAATTTCAAGATATAAACTAATAAATCTACTTACTGCAGTTAAGAAAAACGAACAAATAAAAATGAAAAATCCAATTGCTTGTGTTATAATATTTTTAATTGCACTAGCTACTTTGGTATTTTGCTACTATAAGGTAACAATTGATGCAGACTCTATTATGACAGAACAAAAAATGTTACAAATAATTTTACTTGGAATTGTTGCAACAATACTTACATTTTGGTCTTTATCTGGATTTATTTTAAAAATAGTTCAAGCAAGAAAGAAGTTATATTTTAATGGTACAAATATGTTCGTATTAAGACAATTGCATAATAAAATAAACACAAATATAGTAAGTATGTCTGAGATTTGTTTAATGCTATTTATGACAATTACAATACTTTCTTCATCATTATCTTTAAGAAACACAATGCAAAAGGATTTAATAGAAATGACACCAGTAGATGTTAATTTATACAAACCTGCATACTTACCAGAAGGCGATGAAGATTATACTAAAGAAGCGGTAGAAGACTCTAAAAAGCCAATTACACAAACTTTGAAAAATAATGGGTTTGATTTAAATAATTTAAAAGATATTATAGAAATTCCAATATATGCAACAAATGATTTAACATGGGGAGATACTTTAGGAAGTACATTAGAAGAGGCAAAAAAGCAATTTAAAATGTTACAATATGATACAGCAGAGAGTTTAGTAAAAGTATCTGATTATAACAAAATCGCAAGACTATATGGACAAGAAGAATACACATTAAATGATAACGAGTATATTATTCTTTGCGATTTTGATAATATGAAGTCATTAAGAGATGAAGCACTTGCAAGAAATGAACCAATAGAAATTTTAGGAAAAGAATATTATCCTAAATATAATGAATGTCAAAGTGGATATATAGAGATGTCTACAAGCCATATAAATACAGGAGTTATATTAGTTCCAGATAGCTGTGAGTTAAAAAACACAATGACAGAAGAAATGTTTTTAGCAGCAAACTACAATGCAGATACAAAAGAAGAGAAACAAAAAATTGAAGATATATTAGCAGGTGTAGGGGATTCTGAGTTTGTACAAAAATTAAAAGATAAAGATATAGAATTAGATGGCGTAACAAAGATTAGTTTAATAGAAGCAAGTACTGGCATTGCAACAATAGTAGTGTTTATAGCAATTTATTTAGGAATTATATTTTTAATTGCAAGCTCTGCAATACTTGCATTAAAGCAATTAACAGAAAGCTCAGATAATAAACAAAGATATGTCATACTAAGAAAAATAGGTGCAGATGAAAAAATGATAAATAAAGCATTATTTAGACAAATTGGTATATTTTTCTTAATGCCACTTGTATTTGCAATTATACATTCAATATTTGGTATACAATTTGTTATTAAACTAATGGCAGTACTTGCAAGTAAAGAACAATTATTACCATCTGCTATAACCACAGTTGCTGTAATAGGAGTAATTTATGCATTGTATTTTATTGCAACATATTTTGGAAGCAAAAACATAATCAAAGAAGAATAAGGAGGTAAAAATGGAAGAATTTAAAGAAAAAATACCAACGATATTGATTGCAATAATAGCAGTAGTTATTGCAATTGTGGCAATATACTTAGTATTTATACAAAAAAATGTTTATTATGTAAAAATTGATAACACTAAAATAGAGGAAATTTCTAATACAGACGATATGAAATTTGAGTATAAATTAACTGCATATAATAAGAATGGAAAATCAAAAGAAATCTCATTTAAAACAACTAGAGAACTAAGAGAAGGAGCATATCTAGAATTAGAAACTATGGCAATGAGAGGAGTAATTAACTGGAAGGAAGTACAAGAAAATGAATTGCCAGATAAAGTAAAAGCAGAGATGAATATAAACTAGGAGTAATTAATATAGGAAAAGAGGTGGCAATAAATGAAAAAGTTTTTATTAATTTTACTTTTAATAATACTTAGCATAACCGCACTACTAGTAGGAAAAGGGTATAATATGTATAAAGAAGCAATAAACAAAACACCTTTAGAAGAAAAGGTAGAAGAAATAAAATCCAAAGAAAACTATATTACTATTTCTGAGTTGCCACAAATATATATAAATGCTGTAATATCTGTTGAAGACCATAGATTTTATAAGCACAACGGAATTGATATAATTGCAATATGTAGGGCTGCAGTTAATGATATAAAAGCAATGAGCTTTGTAGAAGGAGGCAGTACAATTACACAGCAAATTGCAAAGAATGAGTATTTTACTCAAGAAAAGAAAGTAACAAGAAAAATTGCAGAAGTATTTATGGCTTTTGAGATAGAAAAAAATTATGATAAAGATGAAATTTTAGAGCTATATATAAATACAATTTATTTTGGAAATGGATATTATAACATACAAGATGCTGCAAGAGGATACTTTGGAAAAGAACTAGAAGACTTAAATGACGCAGAATGTATAATGCTTGCAGGAATACCAAATGCACCTTCTGTATATGCACCAACTGAAAATCCTAAACTTGCAAAAGAAAGACAAATACAAGTTGCAAATAAAATGGTAGAGTATGGATATTTAACAGAAGAAGAGGCAAATAAAATTTTAAATATAAAATTAACAGAATATTATAATAAATATTGATTACAAAAAAACTATACTGTATAATATGCACGAAATAAATTTTAGGAAAAGGGGATGCATATGGTTAAAGTTGATAACTTAAAAAAGAAATTCGTTAAATATAAAAACAAAAAAGAAAAAGAAGAATTTTATGCTAACAACGGAATTTCTTTTGAGGCAAAAGATGGAGAAATTATAGGAATTTTAGGGCCAAACGGAGCAGGAAAAACAACACTTTTAAGAATGATAGCAGGAATATTAGAACCAACAGAGGGTACAGTTAGTTTTGATAATCTAAATTATAAGAATAATGAAATAGAAATAAAGAAAAACCTTGCATATTTATCTGGAAATACAAAATTATATGATACATTATCTACATATGAATTACTTAGAATGTGCACAGATATATATGGAGTTCCAAAAGATGTTGCAGAAAAAAGAATAAAAGAATTATCTAAAATATTAAATATGGATAGCTTTTTATATAATAAAATTGGTAACCTATCTACTGGGCAAACGCAAAGAGTAAATATTGCAAGATGCCTAGTACATAATCCTAAATATTATATTTTAGATGAAGCAACAACAGGGCTAGATATTATTTCTAGTCAAATAATATTAGACTTTATTAAGCAAGAAAAACAAAAGGGAAAAACAATTTTATATTCTACACATTATATGGAAGAGGCAGAAAATATATGTGACAGAGTAATTATGATAAATAAAGGAGCTGTTATAAACTCGGGAACACCAGACAAAATAAAGGAAGATACAAAAACAACAAATTTAAGAGATGCCTTTTTTGCAATGATAGGAGGTGTTTCTTATGAAGAGTAATTTATGGAATATATTAAAAAAAGAATTACGAGAATTATTTAGAGATAAAAAATCTCTTGCAATGATGTTAATTATTCCGATATTTATACCTTTAATAGTATTAGGTATGTCTGCATTATTTGAAGCACAAGCAAATAAAGATGTAGAAGAATATAACAAAATTGGATTTGCTTATGAAATGACGGATATAGAAAAAGAAATAGCAAACAGTATGAATATAGAAATCATAAATGGAACAGAAGAGGAGCTAAAACAAAAATATGAGAACTCTGAAATCGATTTATATATTACTAAAGATGGAAATAAATATATTATTAATAGTGATGCTTCAGATACAAGCACATATGCAAAAGAATATATGGGAGCATATTTTGATGCTTACAAACAAGCTTTGCAACAACAATATTTACAAGAAAACAACATTGAACCTAGTGAGATTTTGAATATAATTACAGTAGAGGAAAATGTGTTTGAAGAAGATAATTTCTTTGCAAGCTATATAAAAAATTATGCTTTTCTATTTATAATAATGGCAATAACTGTTTCGGCAACATATCCATCAACAGATACAACAGCAGGTGAAAAGGAAAGAGGAACACTTGAAACATTATTAACATTTCCAATAAAAAGCAGAGATATTATAATAGGAAAATTTTTAGGAGTATCTTTATCCTCTATAATAACAGGATTAATCAGTTTAGTACTTGCAATTGTTTCTCTTGTAGTTGCACAAGATGCGTTTTCTATATATGAGGGAATGGATATAATGTTTACACCTATAAGTATTGTATTTGCTATTGTAGTAATAATTGCATATTCAATATTTATTAGTGGACTTTGCATTTCGGTTGCAAGCACATCAAAAACATTTAAAGAGGCACAAAGTGCACTTACTCCTTTAACGTTTATTTCATTCTTCCCAGGAATGATAGCATTTATGATGGGAGTAGTTGGAACACCTCTTATTTCGATAATACCATTTTTAAATTACACAGTAACATTTACAGATATAAATGCTGGGAACGTGGATTTATTAAATATTTTTTTAATGTTTGTATCAACAATAGTATATATTGCTATTGTACTTGCATATATAATAAAACAATATAAATCTGAAAAAGTATTGTTCTCAAAATAACATTTTTTGAAAAAAACTTGCATAATTTATTTATTTATAGTAGAATATATACGTTAAAAGTTTTACCTTTTACTTAAACTAAATGAATATCCGACGTTAGTTTCAGTTTAAGGCATATTTCGTAAAAAGGAGGAAAGAATAATGACAAAGGAAAGAAAACAAGAAATTATTAATACTTTTAAAAGAGATGAAAATGATACAGGTTCATCAGAAGTTCAAATAGCTCTTTTAACAGAAAGAATTAATGAATTAACAGAACATTTAAAAGTTCATAAAAAAGATAATCATTCTAGACGCGGACTTTTACAAATGGTTGGTAAAAGAAGAAATTTACTTAACTATTTAGCTAAAAAAGATTTACCAAAATATAGAGAAATAGTTGAAAAATTAAATTTAAGAAAATAATTTAAAGTGGGGGCGGAGTGTTGTTTTCCGCCCTTAAATTACGAACTGAGAGGTGCGAGGTGTGAAGTGTGAAACCAGTAATTTTCACATTACACATCCCATTTCACACTTCAAATAAAACGTTTATTAAATACAATAATAGAAATATAGTAGCTTGTATAATGTATTTTTAAAAAATATATTATAGAGGTTACTATTTCTAGTAAATTGTATTTGAAATATATATTTTTAGGAGGAATAATTATGTTTAAAACTTATTCAATGGAACTTGCAGGTAGAACTTTAACTATTGAAACAGGCAAAATGGCAGAACTTGCAAATGCAAACGTATTAGTTAGATACGGAGACACAGTTGTAATGGTAAATGTTACAGCATCAAAAGAACCAAGAGAAGGAATAGATTTCTTTCCTTTATCTGTAGATTATGAAGAAAAACTTTACTCAGTTGGAAAAATACCAGGTGGATTTACAAGAAGAGAGGGAAAACCTTCAGATAAGGCAATACTTACATCAAGAGTTATAGATAGACCAATAAGACCACTATTTCCAAAAGATTTTAGAAATGATGTATGTGTTGTTGCAACAGTATTATCTGTTGACCCAGATAATTCACCAGAAATATGTGCTATGATTGGTTCATCAGTAGCACTTTCAATATCTGATATACCTTTTGGAGGACCAACGGGTTCAGTATCAGTAGGACTAGTTGATGGGGAAATTGTTATAAACCCAACAGTAGAACAAAGAGCAAAAACAGATTTAACATTAACAGTTGCAGGAACTAAAGAAAAAATAGCAATGATAGAAGCAGGAGCAAATGAAATTCCAAATTCTTTAATGCTTGAAGCAATAAAGAAAGGACATGAAGAAATAAAAAGAATTTGTGAATTTATATCTGAGATTAAAGCAGAAATTGGAAAACCAAAAATGGAATACAAATCATTTGAAGTAGACCATGATGTTTATGAGGAAATAGAGAGTAATTTTGAAGAAAGAATGTACAAAGATGTACAAGCTCAAGATAAAGAAGTACGCGATAGCAATATGGATAAATTAGCAGAAGATGTAACTAACTATTTCATAGAAAAATATGGAGAAGAAAAGGCAGAAGAAGCAAAACAAGATATTGCAGATAGTTTATATAAATTAGAGAAAAAATGTGTTAGAAAAATGATTTTCGAAGAACATAAAAGACCTGACGGAAGGGCAATAGATGAGATAAGACCATTATCATGCGAAGTAGGTTTACTTCCAAGAACACATGGTAGTGCAATGTTTACAAGAGGACAAACTCAAGTATTATCTGTTGCAACACTTGGAATGATAAACGAAGAACAAAAATTAGATGGATTAGATGAAGAAGATCATAAAAGATATATTCATCAATACAACTTCCCTTCATACAGTGTAGGAGAAGCAAGACCATCTCGTGGACCGGGAAGAAGAGAAATAGGACATGGAGCACTTGCTGAAAGAGCATTGGTTCCAGTAATACCATCAGAAGAGGAGTTTCCTTACACAATAAGAGTTGTATCAGAAGTTTTATCTTCAAATGGTTCTACATCTCAAGCAAGCATTTGTGGAAGTACACTTGCTTTAATGGATGCCGGAGTTCCAATTAAAAATCCAGTAGCAGGTATTTCAACAGGTATGGTATCTAACCCAGATGACCCAGATGACTATGTAATGCTTACAGATATTCAAGGTTTAGAAGATTTCTTTGGAGATATGGACTTTAAAGTTGGTGGTACAAAAAATGGAATAACAGCAATACAAGTAGATATAAAAGTTGATGGACTAACATATAAAGTAATTGAAGAAGCATTTGAGAGAACTGAAAAAGCAAGAAAATATATATTAGACGAAATAATGCTAAAACAAATAGCTGAGCCAAGAAAAGAATTATCTAAATATGCACCAAAAATTACTACAATGACAATTAATCCAGAAAAAATTAAAGATGTAATTGGAAAAGGTGGAGAAACAATTAATAAAATAATAGACGAAACAGGTGTAAAAATAGATATAGAAGAAGATGGAAGAGTATTTATTTACACAGAAGATATAGAAAAAGCTAACAAAGCTCAAAAAATTATAGAAGATATTACAAGAGAAATAGAAGTAGGAGAAATTTATGAAGGAACAGTTACAAAAATAATGCCATTTGGAGCATTTATGGATTTAGGCGGAGGAAAAGAAGGATTACTTCATATTTCTAAAATATCAGATAAAAGAGTAGAAAAAGTAGAAGACGTGTTAAAAGAAGGAGACACATTCCTTGTAAAAGTATTAGACATTGATAATCAAGGAAAAATAAGCTTAAGTAAAAAAGGATTAGGAATAGAAGAAACAGAAGAATAAAATTATGTTTTATGGGCGAAATTTATTTTCGCCCGTTTTTAATGTAACAATAAATTAATTAAGATTTTATTAAAATATTGCAAAATCTTTTGGAAAATAGTATAATAAAAAAGGTGGCAAAATATTATATAATGTAATGGCGAGCATTACTTGCCTATGAAATTTAAATAATATTTATTAAAAAGAGAGGTAAAAAAATGGAATATTTATATATACTACAACAAGCATTAGTATGGATTATAACAATATTTTGGTTATACAATATAGTGATTAGTGCGTGTTCATTAGTAAAATTAAAAGAAAAACCATTATTAACAAATAAACAACATAAATTTATGGCACTAATACCTGCACACAATGAAGCTGCTGTTGTTGGAAATCTTGTGGAAAGTCTAAAAAATCAAAATTATCCAAAAGATTTACTTGATATATATGTAATTGCAGATAATTGTACTGATAATACAGCAGAAGTTGCAAGAGAAGCAGGAGCAATTGTATACGAGAGATTTGACGAAACAAAGAAAACAAAAGGTTTTGCGATGCAATGGTTTTTAAATAAAATGAATGAACAAGGCGCAGAATATGATGCAATGTGTGTATTCGATGCAGATAATGTTGCTATGCCAGATTTTATTTCAGCTATGAATAAAAAACTTTGCCAAGGTGAAGAGATTGTTCAAGGATATAGAGATATTAAAAATCCAACAGATTCTTGGGTATCAGCAGGATATGCACTATTTTACTGGACAATGCACAGATTTTATCATTTAGCAAGATATAATTTAGGACTTTCTCCACTATTAAATGGTACTGGATTTATGGTAAGGTATGATTTAATAAAACAAGAAGGATGGAATACAAAAACCTTAACTGAGGATATAGAATTTTCACTTATGAATATTGCAAAAGGAAGAAAACTTGGATGGGCAACAGATGCAATAGTATATGATGAACAACCTTTAGAATATAAACAATCATGGACACAAAGAATGAGATGGTCAGTTGGACATATTCAATGTGTTAAACATTATTTAAAAGATTTAGCAAGAGGAGTAAAAGATCACAAAACTCTAATGAATTTCGATGGATTGCTTTATTTAATGGGTATGCCAATGCTTATAATAACTTTAGGATTATTAGTAGTAAACTTTGCAATATATGCAGGAAACGGAATGACAACTGCGGCATTGATTTGGAATTATGCTAGATATTTAGGAGCAACTTTCTTACTCCCACCACTTACTGCAATACTTATAATGTGGCTTGATAAAAGACCAATTAAACCAATGCTTAAAGGAATACTATGCTATCCATTGTTCTTAGGCTCTTGGATATTAATAAATATAAAAGCATTAATTAAGCCAGATACAACTTGGACAAAAATTGAGCATACAAGAAGTGTAAAAGTAAGTGAATTAGATAATAAAGTAAAAGTTTAATAAAGTTAAAAATCCAGAAACGAAAAGGGACAGAAGAACCTTTTCGTTTTTTTTCTTGCCTATAATTAATTGGAAACTATCTGAGAAGTGAGAAGTGGTATGTGAGAAGTGTGAAATTAGGGTAAGCCTAACGAAGCCTAGCCCTAAAAAGCACACCTCACACTTCGCACGGCTAACTTCTCAAAAACAATTTATAAAATAATTGATGACACATCCTAGATTAAATGATATAATACAAACTGGAGTGAATTATTATGATTATAGATAAATTATTAGAAAGTAAAATTAAAACTTATGCGTTTGTTGGGCCATCTGGTACAGGAAAGAGTTATAGAGCACAAATGGTTGCCAGTGAACGCAATATTAGCTATATTATAGATGATGGGTTGCTAATAAAAGATAACGAAGTTATAGCTGGAATCTCAGCTAAAAAGGCTGCTACAAAAATCGAAACGATAAAAAAAGCTTTGTTTAATAATCCAGAAGAAGCAGAAGAGATTAAAAAAGCTTTCAGAAAATATAAGCCGGAGAGTATTTTAATACTAGGAACATCAGAAAACATGATAAAAAAAATTATAGAAAACTTATCTTTGCCAGAGCTTACTGAAACAATTTATATATCAGATGTTGCAACAGAGGAAGAAATGGAAGAGGCAAGGAGAATTAGGCAAACACAAGGAAAACATGTAATACCAGTTCCAACATTTGAAATAAAAAAAGATTTTTCGGGATTTATTTTGGATCCACTTCAGATATTTAAATCAAAGGGTAAAGATTCTAAGCCGTATATTTCGGAAAAATCAATTATAAGACCTACATTTAGTTATTTGGGAAATTTTAAGATATCAGATACAGTATTTAGACAAATTTTGGAATATTTGGCCGAGAAAACAGAATCCATACACAGAATAAATAGGGTACGAATAGATAAAATAGGAGATAACGAAGGAATATCAATTTATATGGAAATAACAATGGTATATGGATATAATGTTGTAGAAGAGCTTAGAAATTTTAAGAAAAAATGTAAGAAGGAAATAGAAAATTTAACAGCAATGAATATTGAAACAATTGATATAGTTGCAAAGGGAATATATGTGCCAGAAGAGAAAGAATAAATAAATTGGAATTTGTTTTTGTGATGTGTGAGGTGCGAAGTGTGAAGTGTGCTTTTTATGACTAGGCTTCGCAGGTTTTACCCTAATTTCCCACATCTCACCTCACACTTCTCACTTCTAAATCCAGTTAGATTACTAATTTGGATAATAATAAAAATAGCAAAGGAGTTAAAATATGAGTTTTATAGTAGGAATTGATGGACCAGCAGGCAGTGGGAAAGGAACTGTAACAAAAAAAGTGGCAAACGAGTTGGGCTTAATTAATATAGATACAGGAGCAACATACAGATGTGTAGCATTAGAAGCCATAAATCGAAATGTTAATATAGATGATAAAGAAAAATTAATAAAAATAGCGAAAGAAATAAAAATAGATATAAATCCAACAACAGAAGGAGATATAATATATTTAAATGGAAAAGATGTTACAAAAGAAATTCGTTCAAAAGAGGTAACAAAAATTGTTTCTCCTATTTCTTCTATAAAAGAAGTAAGATACGAAATGGTAAATTTACAAAGAAAACTTGCAAAAGGCAAAAATGTAATAATGGAAGGAAGAGATATATGTACATATGTTTTTCCTAATGCAGATGTAAAGATATATTTAGATGCGTCTTTAGAAGAAAGAGCAAAACGAAGATATATGGAAAATAAGGAAAAAAATATCGACATGACATATGAAGAAGTACTAGAAAATATAGCAAAGAGAGATGAAAATGATAAGGCAAAAGAAATGGGAGCATTAAAAATTGCAGAAGATAGTGTTATAGTAGATACAACAAATTTGAATATTGATGAAGTTGTAGAAAAGATAATTAATATAATAAAAGAAAAAAATTGTAATTTGAATGAGAAGTGAGAAGTGGGATGTGGGAAGTGTGAAATTAGGGTAAGCCTTACGTAGACTAACCCTAAAAAGCACACCTCACACTTCGCACATCACACATCACAAAAACAAATTACAATTTGTTTTATAAAAGGAGAACCTATGAAAGAAATAATTAGAAAGATATTAAAAGCTATTTTTAAAGTTGTAGCTATAATTTTATACAGACCTGAAATTGTAGGAAAAGAAAATATACCAAAGAACGAAGCAGCAATATTATGCCCTAACCATGTTCATGCTCTCGATTCTGCTGTAATAATTACAATGATAGATAGAAAAATAAATGTTCTTGCAAAGGAAGAACTGTTTAAAAATAAATTTATATATTGGATTGCTGATATTTTTGGAGTTTATCCAGTAAAGAGAGACAAAAAGTCAGTAGAAAGCATAAAAATATCTTTGAAGTTACTGAAAAATAAAGAACTATTATTAATATTTCCTGAAGGAACACGAAACGGAATGGCAAAAAAAGTTAAACCAAAGGATGGAGCTGTAAAATTAGCTTTAAGAGCTAGTGTGCCAATTGTACCTATAGGCATAGAAGGAGATTTTAAGCTATTTAGAAAAGTCAAAGTGAAAATAGGTGAGCCGATATTATACAGTGAATATGCTACTAAAAGTAATAATAAAGAGTTCTTAGATACATTAACAAAAGAGTTAATGGATAAGATAGTTATGATAAGAGATAAAAAATAAATTTAAAAAAAATAAATTTGTAAAAAACTATTGAAAAATTTACAAAGTAATAATATAATCTTCTCGAAAACAAAAGAAAAAACTCTTTTGTAAAAAAATAAAAGGAGGAAAAAAATGAAAAAAAACATTTTAAAAATTAGTTTAGTAATAGCAACTATTTTGTTGGCTTTTGGTGTAATGAGCAGTTCATCTTATGCTTACACCATGACAATTAATGATGGAGAACCTGTTACAATAGAAAAAGATGGAGACAAACCACTTGAAGCAGTTATACTACAAGAAGCAGTTAGTACTATGGAAGTTGAAGGAACAATTGAAGAGTTAGTAGACTTATTTAATGCATATAAAGCAAATCCAGGATATAACTTTGCACAATATGCAAGTAATGCAACAATAAATGCTAAAATAACAAATATGTTTAGCACAGATGGAATTACACAACTTTCAACAGTAATACCAGAAGGAGCTAAAATAAATATTACTCCAGCAGTAAAAGATATTGTTTATACAACAGCTTCATATGAAGTTCCAGAGGGACTAGAAATTGATTTTACAGATAGCATTATACATCTTCCAGAAAATGCAACTGTTACAGAAGCTTTAAAGGTATTTGAAGATATTGGTGTTGCTTCAACAGTAGCTTGTGGAGAAAGTTATAACATAACTGCTGAAGGTAGCAAAGAAACAACAACAGTTCACTTAAATAAAGGTGAAGACTTACAAGCAATGTTTGATTTAATTGATGCAGAAAAATTAGATAATATTATAGTAGCTGCACCAGATTATCATGTTAATTTAACAGGAGAAGAAAATACTGTTTGGTTAGCAGGTGATTTAACAGAAGAGGAAGTACTAAAACTTGTTAAAGATTTAAGAGTAGATGCTACTGTTAGATTAGTAGAAAATGATGAATTTAGTGTTGAGTTATCTGTTGACAAAGAACCAGTAGTAGTTAGAGCAGAAGAAGAGCCAAGTAATCCAGGACAACCTGTAACAGAAGAGCCAGCAGAAGAAGAAAAAGATGAAACACCAAAAACAGGTTCAATTGATTTAATCGTATATGCTAGTGTAGCAATTGTTGCAATAGCATTAGCAGGCGTAGCAATAGTAAAAAAACATAGCAAATAAAATAATAAAAAATTAGAAAGGCAGAAATCCAAAAATTCTGCCTTAATTTATTGGGAAAAACAATTGACAAAACGTATATAACTTTGGTATAATATACAAGTTGAAAAATACGCACATATAGTTACAGTTTAAGATTGTGCTTATTATAAGTGTTCTTAAGCGTAAAAAACTATGTGGAGGAAAAACAATAAGGAGGAATGTAAAATGGCAGTAGTTGCAATGAAACAATTACTAGAAGCAGGTGTACACTTTGGACACCAAACAAAAAGATGGGACCCTAAAATGGCTGAATATATTTATCAAGCTAGAAATGGTATCCATATAATCGATTTACAAAAGACATCAAAGAAAATTGATGAAGCTTATGCATTTTTAAGAGATGTAGCAGAAGAAGGAAAAGACGTATTATTTGTTGGAACAAAAAAACAAGCACAAGAATGTATAAAAGAAGCAGCAATAAAAAGCAACATGTTCTATGTTGACCAAAGATGGCTTGGAGGAATGCTTACAAACTTCAAAACAATTAGAAAAAGAGTTGAAAGATTAAACAAATTAGAAGAAATGGAACAAGATGGCACATTTGATGTATTACCTAAAAAAGAAGTTGCAGCATTAAGAAACGAAAAAGAAAAACTAGAAAAAAATCTTGGCGGAATTAAAGAAATGAAAAAAATGCCAGGAGCAATGTTTGTAGTTGATCCTAAAAATGAAAGAATAGCAGTTTTAGAAGCAAAAAAATTAAATATTCCAATTGTAGGATTAGTTGATACAAACTGTAACCCAGAAGAAGTTGATTACCCAATTCCAGGAAACGATGATGCAATAAGAGCAGTAAAATTAATTGCTGATGTTATGGCAAATGCAATTATAGAAGGAAGACAAGGAGAAACATTAGAAGAGCAAGAAGAAATGCCAGCAGAAGTATCTGCAGAAGAACCAGCAAGTATAGAAGAAGTTGCAGCAGCAGAAAAAACAGCTGAAACACCAGCAGAATAGTATAAAATTTATTGTAAATGTGTAGGGGACGCACCCCTGGGCGTCCCGCAAAATATCACGGGTCGCCGTGGGCGGCGACCCCTACAATAAAATATAAATAAAAAAACATGAATTTAGATTAAATAAAACAAATGGCGAAGTTTTTCATTTGTTTGTGGGAGGTAATATTATGATTTCAGCACAACTAGTTAAAGAACTAAGAGAAAAAACAGGTGCAGGTATGATGGACTGCAAAAAAGTTTTGACAGAAACGGACGGAGATATGGAAAAAGCAGCTGAATTATTAAGAGAAAGAGGAATAACAAAAGCTGCAAAAAAATCAGATAGAATAGCAGCAGAAGGATTAGTATATTGTTATGTAACAGACGACAAAAAAGTTGGTGTTGTATTAGAAGTAAATGCAGAAACTGACTTTGTTGCAAAAAACGATGAGTTCAGAAAATTTGTAGCAGACACAGCAAAACAAATAGCAACTACAAATCCAGCAAATGTAGAAGCTTTACTAGAAGAGAAATCATTGGTTGATTCTTCTAAAACAATAAAAGACATATTAACAGACAAAATAGCTACAATTGGAGAAAACATGAGTGTTAGAAGATTTGAAAGATTTGAATCTGAAGGATTAATAGTAAGCTATGTACATGGAGATGGAAAGATAGGAGTTTTAGTAGATTTTGCAAAAGGAACAGAAGAAGTTGCAAAAGACGTATGTATGCAAATAGCTGCTGCAAGACCAGAATACTTAAATAGAGAAAGTGTACCACAAGATGTAGTATCACACGAAATGGAAATACTAAAAGCACAAGCTATGAATGAAGGAAAGCCAGCAGAAATAGCAGAAAAAATGGTTCAAGGAAGAATTGGAAAATTTTACGGAGAAATATGCTTACTAGAGCAACCATTTGTAAAAGATCCAGATATAAAAGTTCAAAAATTATTAGAAAATAATAATGCAGAAATAACAAGATTTGCAAGATTTGAAAAAGGCGAAGGACTTCAAAAAAGAGAAGAAAACTTTGCAGAAGAAGTTGCAAAACAAATTAAGTAGAAGTGAGAAATTAGAGGTTAGAAATTTTATTTTCTAGCCTCTATTAATTTATATAATATTACAAAAATATTACAAAAAACAATTGCATTTTGAAAAACCATGATATATAATAGTACAGGATTTTGAAAATATTAAAGAAAGAAGGTTTTAATTTATGAGCAAAAAGTACGTATACCTTTTTAAAGAAGGAAACGCAAACATGCGTGAATTATTAGGTGGTAAAGGTGCTAACCTAGCAGAAATGACA
The DNA here is from genome assembly GCA_944391865.1 of uncultured Clostridia bacterium. Taxonomy (GTDB): domain Bacteria; phylum Bacillota; class Clostridia; order TANB77; family CAG-508; genus CAG-452. The sequence goes on along the minus strand of CALXVD010000018.1, from coordinate 2,682 downwards.
AACTTAGGTTTACCAATTCCACAAGGATTTACTGTTTCAACAGAGGCTTGTACAGAATACTATAACGACGGTAAAAAAATTAATGACGAAATTCAAAGCCAAATTTTTGAAGCATTAGCAAAATTAGAAGAAATGCAAGGTAAAAAATTTGGAGATAATAGTGATCCACTATTAGTATCAGTAAGAAGTGGTGCTAGAGCATCAATGCCTGGTATGATGGACACAATATTAAACTTAGGTTTAAACGATGTTGCTGTTGAAGGATTTGCAGCAAAAACAGGAAACCCAAGATTTGCATATGATTCATATAGAAGATTTATTCAAATGTATTCAGATGTTGTTATGGAAGTTCCAAAATCTTACTTCGAAAAAATAATTGACGAAGTAAAAGAAGCAAAGGGAGTTCATTACGACACAGAATTAACAGTTGATGATTTAAAAGAATTAGTAAAAAGATTTAAAGAAGTTTACAAAAACGCAATGAATGGAGAAGAATTCCCACAAGAACCAAAAGAGCAATTAATGGGTGCAGTTAAAGCCGTATTTAGAAGCTGGGACAACCCAAGAGCTATAGTTTATAGAAGAATGAATGATATCCCAGGAGATTGGGGAACAGCAGTAAACGTACAAGCTATGGTTTTCGGAAATATGGGAAATACATCTGGAACAGGTGTTGCATTTACAAGAAACCCATCAACAGGTGAAAAAGGAATATTTGGTGAATACTTAATCAATGCACAAGGTGAAGACGTTGTTGCAGGTGTTAGAACACCAGAACCAATTTCTAAACTTGCTGAAGATTTACCAGAATGTTATAAACAATTTATGGAAATAGCAAACAAACTAGAAAATCATTACAGAGATATGCAAGACATGGAATTCACAATCCAAGAAGGAAAATTATATTTCTTACAAACAAGAAATGGAAAAAGAACAGCTCCAGCAGCTATAAAAATAGCTTGTGATTTAGTAGATGAAGGTATGATTACTAAAGAAGAAGCAGTTCTAAGAATAGAAGCTAAATCTTTAGACCAATTATTACACCCAACATTTGATAAAGATAGCTTAAAAGCAGGAGAAGTAATAGGAGAAGCACTTCCAGCATCTCCAGGTGCTGCAGCAGGTAAAGTAGTATTTACAGCTGAAGAAGCAAAAGAATTAGGAATGGGTGGAAAAGGCGAAAGAGTAATACTTGTTCGTCTAGAAACAACACCAGAAGATATCGAAGGAATGGTTGCTTCACAAGGTATACTTACAGTTCGTGGAGGTATGACATCACATGCAGCAGTTGTTGCTCGTGGTATGGGTACATGTTGTGTAAGTGGATGTGGAGACATCAAAATGAACGAAGAAGCAGAAGAATTTGAACTAGGTGGTTACAAATTCCATAAAGGTGACTTCATTTCATTAGATGGAACAACAGGAAAAATATATAAAGGTGATATAAAAACAGTAGAAGCTTCAGTTAGCGGAAACTTTGGAAGAATAATGGGATGGGCAGATGAGTTCAGAACATTAAAAGTTAGAACAAATGCTGATAACCCAAGAGATACAAGAAATGCAGTTAACTTAGGAGCAGAAGGAATAGGACTTTGTAGAACAGAGCATATGTTCTTTGATGAAGAAAGAATCCCAAAAATCAGAAAAATGATTTTATCAGAAACAGTAGAAGCAAGAGAAGCAGCTTTAAACGAATTAATACCATTCCAAAAAGGTGACTTCAAAGCTATGTACAAAGAATTAAAAGGATTACCAATGACTGTACGTTATTTGGATCCACCATTACATGAGTTCTTACCAACAGCAGAAGAAGATATAATAGCACTTGCAAAAGATATGGGAGTTACAGTAGAACACTTAAAAAATAAATGTGCAGAACTACACGAATTCAACCCAATGATGGGACATAGAGGATGTAGACTTGCTGTAACATATCCAGAAATAGCAAGAATGCAAACAAGAGCATTAATGGAAGCAGCAATAGAAGTTAAAGAAGAAGACGGATACGATATAGTACCAGAAATAATGATTCCATTAGTAGGAGAAAAGAAAGAATTAAAATTTGTTAAAGATGTTGTTGTAGAAACAGCAGAACAAGTTAAAAAAGAAAAAGGATCAGATATGGAATACCATATTGGTACAATGATAGAAATACCAAGAGCAGCTTTAACAGCAGATAAAATAGCTGAAGAAGCAGAATTCTTCTCTTTCGGAACAAATGACTTAACACAAATGACATTTGGTTTCTCAAGAGATGACGCTGGTAAATTCTTAGATGCTTACTACAAAGCAAAAATTTACGAATCAGATCCATTTGCAAAACTTGACCAAGAAGGTGTTGGACAATTAGTAAAAATGGCAGCAGAAAAAGGAAGGTTAGCACGTCCAGATATTAAACTTGGAATATGTGGAGAACATGGTGGAGAACCATCAAGTGTTGAATTCTGCCACAACATAGGATTAAACTATGTATCTTGCTCACCATTTAGAGTTCCAATTGCAAGACTAGCAGCAGCACAAGCAGCAATCAAAAGCAAATAGTATTTAATAATAAAAAAGATATTCCTTATTTTAGGAATATCTTTTTTTCTATGTAGTAACAGACAAATTGGAATTTGTAAGACAAATTCGTTTAAAATAATTGTAGGGGTCGCCGCCCTCGGCGACCCGCATACCAATATT